>JALYJX010000178.1 GCA_030775065.1 Gemmatimonadota bacterium
GAATTACCTCTCAGCTACCGGCCGTTTTGACCTGTACATTCTATTCTTCGAGCAGGCTCTGAGCGTCATGAACAACGGTGGGCGCTTGGTCTTTATAACGCCCGAGAAGTTTCTTTATGTGGAAACGACGGCTGTATTGCGAGGCTTATTGAGCCGAGTCGCGGTTGAGGAATTGGTTTTTCTCGATGAGCAGAGCTTCGGGGACCTCGTCACCTATCCCCTGATAACGACCCTAAGCGCGAAGCCGCCCGGCGAGACAATCGTGAGGTACAGGGATGGTGCTACGCGACGGGTCCAGTTAGCCGGCAAAGCCTCGTCCTGGTTACCCACCGTTTTAGGGGCAGCGAGCACCCGGAGCGGCTCCACGCTGTCCGATATCTGCTCCCGGATCAGCTGCGGAGTGGCAACCGGAGCAGATTCTGTTTTCGTCCTGCCTACGCTCGAGGTGCCTGGGGAGCTTCTTCGATTTGCATATCCGACGATCTCGGGCAGGGAAATAGTCACCTCAGGGAGTCTTCCACCCGTATGTAAATCGATGCTCGTCCCTTATAACGCCGACGGAACCTTGATTCCAGAGGAACAACTCGGAGCGCTTCGAGAATTCTTGTCGAGCCCTGCGCGCAAGCAAAAGCTGTTGCGACGGACTTGTGTCGAGCGAAAGCCCTGGTATGCGTTCCATGAAAATCCACCGTTGCGCGGCGTACTTCGCCCGAAGTTACTCTGCAAGGACATTGGGGCTGCGCCAACCTTCGTCATCGATCGAGAAGGCACAATCCTCCCTCGGCACTCCGTGTACTACATTGTCCCCCGGTCTGCCGAATTGCTCGATCCGCTTGCTGAATACCTCAACTCAAAGCCGGCCCAGCAATGGCTGCTGGCTAACTGCCAGCGCGCGGCCAACGGCTTTATTCGAGTCCAGAGTCACGTCTTGAAGCAGATGCCCTTGCCTCCGAGCCTCGCGGTTAATCCTGCAGACAATGCCCGATCGGTGAGCCGCCTCTCAGCGTGACCACGCCGTTCGATGAGGCAATTCGAACCGTCGAACGGATTGGATACCATAATCATCGGGTGGAGACGCATTCCGACACGGTCAGTGATGGGCTTTTCGCAGACCTGTTGGAGACTTGCAGGCCTCTTCGGGCCGACGTCGAGAACGAAAAAGTCAAAGTCTGGAAGAACGTCTCATCGCCCGGCGATCGGCTGAGAAAGGTCGATCTCTTTGTCGGAGAGCCCGGAGCAACAGGCGGGCCCGACATCCACAAGGTCAGGATTGCCGTCGAGAACAAATCGGTAATCACCGCTCATCGGAATCGTACCAATCGCTTCGACGATTTAAGCAAAGTGCTGGGGGCAATTCACTCCGCCAGGCCCGAAGCGATTCTTGTCGCGACGGTCTTGATCGGGCTATGCGATAAGGTCCTGAATATTCCCGATCAGGTTCACAAGTTCTATCGGGATCGAGAGAATGAATTCGAGTCTCATGTGGTGCCGAGACTTTCAAGCGGTGACCAAACTCTCTGGAATGAATTCAACTGGGCAATCAGCTCCAATCGTCCAAACGATCCGGCCAAGACCCTGGAGCTGATGCGTACGCTCACAACCCGCAAACCCGGACATACCCATGTCGCGGGGTATGACTACGTTTTGGCTGTCCCGGTGTACATCGACAACGTGAACCCACCTTCCGTTGCCCGGGAAAACACTTTGGGAATTGACGTGGACGGAGAGTACCAGGGGTTGCTCGACCAGATATGTGCCGCCTACACAGCGCGCTGGCACATGTGAAACGGAAGAGTAGCGATATCCGTCACCCCTAGCGGCCCGAGAACGCGACAGCTGGTTGAGCCCGCGCTGAAAGCAGTTTCTGATTAGACGGATTCAGGATAATACCGCGCCGATGGCTCTAGCACGTGCTTAACAAAGCACGCGCCGTGATACAAAAACGGCATATGAGTGATACGAAACCGGCATTGCGGCGTCCTCGCGTGCTTGCAATTTATGCGTGGATCACACTCCGCATGCGCGCGACCCGATCCATTCTGCGGAATACTTCTAATGCGCAACGCTGCCTCGCTACCGAGCCAAGAATCCCATGCCATGCCTCAAGGGGCTGGGCGTTCACATGTAACCACCGACGAGGCTAAACGACATTTTGCCCACCAGCCGCCCCGAGGCGATCCGAAGGCAATTGTAGCTCCCGTACGTCGGAGGCTGGTTGATAGAGCGGTTGCGAGGCTTCTGCGAATTTCGGAAGAAGAGGCTTTGTTCGCCCGTAGAGGGTTTCGGACTGCGAACGAGGATGCTCGGAAGCACTTGGAGTATATCGGCCGTTGCTTCCTTCGCGGCTACAACGAGGGACTAGCCGGACACCAGGCTTTAGCGTTGTCCCACGCAGTAACTCTTGTCGAACCAGCGTATCGCGGATTCGCATTCGAGGGAGTCGCGATGGCGTTGACAATGCTCGGCTATATCACCCCGTGGCGTCGCTCACGGCTAGAGCAACTATTGCGAGAGTGCGGCGACGAGCATGCGTACATGGCACATATCGGCGCGGGCTGGGCCGTGGCCCGATTAAGGCGGCCTCTTGTGCCGATTCTTGCGCGGCGCGACGGCTTACTCGGCTGGCTTGTCGCCGACGGAATGGGCTTTCACGAAGGATACTTCAAATGGCCACGGTTTGTGGTCAAGGGCGAGCGACTCGCTGGGTTAGGTGGCTACGCATTACGTGCATTCGATCAAGGCGTTGGCCGTAGCCTTTGGTTTGTCGGAGGTGCGGACCCGCAGCGAGTGCGACATTTCGCCGACACGTTCGCTCTGTCACGTCGCGCCGATCTTTGGAGTGGAATCGGATTGGCCGCGACGTATGCCGGAGGAATCAGGCACGAAGGCCTCGAAGTGTTGGGCAAGTTGTCCGGAACACACGCCTCGGCGATGGCGCAGGGAGCCGTGTTTGGGGCGAAGGCTCGCAGCCGGGCAGGCAACAGCACGCCTCATACGGACGCTGCCTGCCAAATACTGTGCGGTATGAGCGCGCGCGTGGCCTCACAACTAGCAGACGATACGCTGGCAAGGATTCCGGAGCCGTACACTGCTTCTAGCTACGAGAACTGGCGCCTCGCGATTCAGGCCACATGCAATTCCCAGACTGTAGGGTGAAATGCTAAAACTCCCTCACTCGCATCTCACAGTTGCATTCGTTGCTGTGGGCATTGCGTACGTTGCCGCCCGAGAGCCGGAAGTGCCCGCATCTGAGCGATTGGCTTTGAGCTCGGCCTTCCGTTTCACCAAGTTCGAAATGCCGGGTTTAGATGGTGCCGCAGACAACAAACGAAGAGTAGTCAACCCCTCGCTACGCAAAATCCAAGATTGGATATCTGCCGTTGGTGCCGGAGCTGCGCTCACTGATCTCGATGGCGATGGATTGCCTAATGATGTGTGCTATGTCGATCCCCGATCCGATGCTGTGATCATAACAGGTGTTCCGGGGTCGGCTTCCTCGGAACGGTATGTCGCGTTCGGACTGACGCAGCAAGCTCCGCTAGTCAATTCAAAGACCATGGCTCCCATGGGTTGTCTACCCGGTGATGTGAACGAAGATGGTCTAACGGATTTGCTCGTGTACTACTGGGGAAGGAGTCCGATTGCATACCTCCGAATCTCGGGGTCGCCGTTATCTGCGAGATCCTTTTACGCGCAGCCGCTCGTTAATGGCGATCAGCGGTGGTTCACGAACGCCATGGTTTTCGCGGACGTAAATGGCGACGGGCATCCGGATCTTTTGGTGGGGAATTATTTCCGCGACGGTGCGGACATTCTCGACGCTGCTGCACCGCGCACGCAGCAGATGCAACACTCGATGTCCCGCGCTACAAACGCGGGCAAGAGCCGGTTGCTTCTGTGGAAATCAGCATCCACCGGCGCCGTGCCGCACGTAACCTACGATGACGCGTCGGGTGCACTTCCCGCCGCGGTGGCCCATGGATGGACTTTGGCCATCGGGGCATTCGATCTCGATGGTGACCTCCTGCCTGAACTGTACTTCGCCAACGATTTCGGGTCAGACCGGTTGCTGTGGAATCGATCGGTCAACGGTCGGGTGCGTTTCGAAACACTCGAGGGAAAGCGGACGCTGACGACCCCGGCCTCCAAGGTGCTAGGCCACGATTCGTTCAAGGGGATGGGCGTGGATTTCGGTGATATCGACGGTGATGGCATTGCAGATATCGTTGTCAGCAACATCACCGAAGAGTTTGCATTGCAAGAGAGCAACTTTGCCTTCCTGGGCACGGGTAGTTTCGATCAAATGCGGAGCGGCTCGGCGCCCTTTGTTGAGCGCAGCGAAAGGCTGGGTCTCGCGCGCAGCGGATGGGGATGGGACATAAAAATCGCGGACATGAACAATTCAGGGAAGCCAGTCATTTTGCAAGCCACCGGATTTGTTCGAGGCGAAGTCAATCGCTGGCCAGAGCTTCAGGAACTCGCAATGGGAAACGACCAGCTACTCAGCCGCCCAGATGCGTGGCCGAACTTCGACGCGGGTGCGGATCTCTCAGGTAATTCGCGTAATCGGTTTTTCGTCAGGTCGGTAAACGGAAAATATGCGGACATAGCGAGTGAAATCGGATTCGCTGAGAAGACGGTGAGCCGCGGAATAGCACTTGGCGATGTTGACGGGGACGGAGATTTGGATGCGGTCATCGCAAATCAGTGGGGACCCTCGTCCTTCTATCGGAACGATTGCCCCCGCTGCGGCGCGTGGCTCGGGTTGAACCTGGTGCTCCCGACAGGCACCAGGCCGGCCGGCGACACACGAATTATGGCTGGTCTAATAGCGCCAACGTATCCCACGCGCCCGGCCATCGGATCGGTTGTCACGATCAAGCCTGACGATAGAGGGCGAATCTCGGCGCAAGTTGATGGCGGCAATGGTCACTCCGGGAAGCGTAGCCCACAGCTTCTTTTCGGACTGGGGCGGACCCGTTCGACTCGGATAGTGGCTGAAGTACGCTGGCGCGACAGCAACGGAACCCTGAACGCCGACACGTTGAGGCTGACGCCCGGATGGCACACTATCGTTTTGCAGAGAGCGCGGAATGCGAGCCGCTGATATAACTCCGATGCCAGCCGGCGCCAGACCGGACCGCCTTGGAGCCCTTCGCCGTTTTGGTGTCGCTATCACCGTTCTCACCCTACTTGGCCACACCCTATTGGGATTCGAGCAGCCTTGGATCTACCCATTTGTGGCCGTCGCAATCACGGCCACGATGGAACTGATCCTTGCGACGTTGGACGCGAGAGCGAACGGACGCCAGCCTTCCTATGTGGGTGGTGTCATCAAGCTGATTGACTTCCTCTTGCCGGCGCACATCACAGGACTGGCGATCGCGCTCCTACTGTACCCAGGCGAACGGCTCGGTCCCCTTGTCTTTGCATGCGTCATTGCGATCTCTTCGAAATACCTGCTACGCGCGGGGTTGCCCGGTCACAAGAAGCACTTCTTGAATCCGTCCAATTTTGGAATCGCTACCACACTGCTCCTTTTCCCCGCGGTTGGGATTGCACCGCCCTACCAATTTACGGAAAGGATCGACGGCGTTGCAGACTGGATATTGCCCCTCCTCATCGTCTTCACGGGAACTTTCCTCAATGCCCGGTTCACGCGACGGCTACCATTGATTGCCGCGTGGCTCTTCGGATTTGGCGCTCAGGCCGTGGTTCGCAGCAGCATCTTTGAGACATCGCTTGCTTCATCGCTAGTTCCGATGACGGGCGTCGCGTTTGTGCTTTTTACTTTTTATATGGTCACCGATCCAGCCACGACTCCGATGCCAAATCTTCGGCAGGTAGCATTCGGCGGCAGCGTCGCGGCAACCTACGGTTTTCTGATGACTGTCCACGTAGCGTTCGGGCTGTTTTTTTCTCTTGTCATCGTCTGCTGCGTTCGCGGTGCGTTTATGGGCCTGCAAGCGGCGCGTACGCATGCTCATATGGACGAGTCTCTTGCGGCTGAATTACGCATGAATTGGATTCCAACCCATACAGCCCCTATTGAGCCTGGATTTGTTACAGCCATATCAACCCCCGGTAACGATTCAACTCAGACAGAGCCCGTCGAGCGCGAGGCCACGCTCGTCCAGTGAGCGGCATCGCGATCATAGGGATGGCATGTCGTTTTCCGGACGCGAACTCACCAACACAGTTATGGGAAAACGTCCTCGCGCAGCGAAGCTCGTTCAGGCGGATGCCTCAAGCCCGGCTCGACATCACCGCGTATCACTCTTCGGATAGGGGTGCGCCCGACAAGACCTACGTTACCAAAGCGGCGGTAATCCGCGATTACACTTTCGATCGGGCGAAATATCGCATTCCTGGTACGACGTTTCGCGAGACCGACATTGCGCAGTGGCTTGCGCTGGACGTCGCCGCTGAAGCGCTGGCACACGCCGGGTTCCACGATGGGACAGGGAGCCCGCGTGACACTACAGGCGTGGTTGTGGGAAACACTCTGACCGGAGAGTTCTCACGCGCCAATGTACTGAGGCTACGCTGGCCCTTTGTTCGTCGGACAGCCTCGGCTGCATTCCGAAATCTCGACTTGCCGGGCGACAAGCATAGCGCATTTCTTCAGGCATTCGAGGCCGAATATAAGGAACCGTTTCCGGCGGTTGGGGCAGACACGTTGGCTGGCGGTCTGTCGAATACCATCGCAGGTCGTATTTGTGGCCACTTCAACTTTCGGGGCGGTGGGTACACGGTGGATGGTGCCTGCGCTTCATCATTGTTAGCGGTTATTACCGCATGTAACGCACTCGAGTCGGGCGACCTGGATCTGGCTCTTGCTGGTGGAGTCGATATCAGTCTCGATCCGTTCGAACTGGTCGGATTCGCGAAGGTCGGCGCGCTAGCCAGTCGTGAAATGCGGGTCTACGACCGCGACGCTGATGGATTCCTGCCTGGGGAAGGGTGTGGTTTCGTTGTGCTCATGCGACAAGATGACGCCTTGGCTCAGCATCGCGAAACTTTGGCAGTGATTCGTGGCTGGGGTATGTCGTCGGATGGCAGCGGGGCAATCACCCGTCCTGAGGTCGAGGGTCAACTGCTCGCACTAAAGCGTGCGTATCGTCGCGCCGGAACCACGCCCTCGAGCGTCGGTTACTTCGAGGGGCATGGAACCGGCACACCCGTTGGCGATGCAGTCGAGCTACAGGCACTCACTACCGCCCGAAGAGACGGGGGAAGCAGTTCGGTGCCGGCCGCCATTGGATCCATCAAGGCGAACATCGGCCACACGAAGGCGGCCGCCGGCCTCGCCGGGCTCATCAAATGCGCAATGGCCCTGGACGCTCAAATTATTCCACCCACGACTGGTTGCGTGAATCCAAGAGATGAACTCGTAGGAAAAGCACGGGAACTCGAGTGCGCGAACAGCGCTAGACTCTGGCCTGCCGGTGCGCCCCTTATCGCGGCAGTGAGCGCGATGGGATTTGGCGGAATTAACACGCATGTAGTCCTCGAAGCGCCGGTCGGCGCTCTGCGCCGCCCGACATTCAGGGAGGAACATCGG
>JALYJX010000179.1:0-348 GCA_030775065.1 Gemmatimonadota bacterium
TCCTCCATGAATCAAGAAATTTTGATGTTTAGAAGAAAAAAAATCACCGGCAACAATCGTCGCTGATCACTGCGAGCCTGCGGTGGCCTTTCAGGGATTTGATGAATCCCGTCGCCTCGTCGAGCGCTTCCTTGCTGAGAGAGTAGTAGACCCAGCGGCCATTGCGGCGGTCGACGACAATTCCGGCGTCCTTCAGAACCTTGAGGTGAAACGACAAGCGCGACTGCGCGGCGTCGAGCGCGCCCATCAAGTCGCAGACACACCGCTCGCCGTCGCGCAGCATTCCGACGATCTCCAGGCGAGTTTCGTCCGAGAGTGCGTGAAACAGCCGCGAAGCGGAGTGAAGAT
>JALYJX010000179.1:358-7539 GCA_030775065.1 Gemmatimonadota bacterium
GTGAAGATCCGATGTGCGGGGCTCAGAAGCGACAGCGGTTGCCATGGAGTCAAAATATCAACAAATCTTGATACGTCAAGTGCGGCCTAGGCGACCAGCATCAAGGTTCCAAGTCTCATCCGGAGGAACTTCCGTCATTCGATGCCGGTTACGCGCTAATCGCGCACCTCCTGCCGCCACGCGAAGTACGAATAGGCAATCACGATTATCGCCATTGCCGCGATTGCACCGGCCATGACGCGATGAGTCCATAGCGGCTCGAACATCGCGGACGCTGCTATCAGAATGCCAGTCGCGATCATGACGACCCCACCGAACCTGTGTGTCCGTTCCCACACCCGATCGTTCGACAACGTCCACGGAGTCCGGATGCCGATGAACCAGTTGGCGTGCGCCTTCGGGAGCAGCGCCCCGATGCCGACGAGGAGCAGTCCGATTCCTACAGGCAGCAGTCGCATCACCGCGATCGGGCGGCCGAGCATCGTCGCGAGCAGCGAGACGTGCAGCGCCAGCATGAAGAGCAGAACGATGATCAGAATCCCTTCGTACGCACCGGCAAACTTCGGGTAGTTCTCCCGGCGCGGGTCGATCAGCGGGAAGGCCCGGAATGCCAGCAGCATCGCCGCCATCACTAGCGGGATAGTCCACGCGCCCCACAAGCGGCTCGACCACTCGTCGACTTCGCCGCTCACATTCCAGTGTGTGGGCACTTGCTCGGGCAGGCGCGGATAAACCGCGAGCGTCGCAACGACCGCGACGATTACCAGAAGCGCAGGAATCCACTTACGCATTGATCCTCCGGAGACGAGACGCACCTGCAACCGAAGAGAGGCCGAGAAGCATGCCCGCGGTCAGAGCTCAGAAGTCTTTGAAGTAGTCGAACGGCTGATGACAGCTCTTGCAGTAATGAATCGCCTTGCAAGCCGTTGAGCCAAACTCGCTTCTCTCTTCGGTATTCGCAGAGCCGCAGTACGGGCAGTCGATGGTCTTTCGGCTGCGACGCAGCGTAACCAGGTCATCCACTCCCAACGTCGCGACCGCCATTGGTGGTGCGATTCCGGACTCGCGCAGCTTCGTTTTCGCGTTCTCCGAAAGCCAGTCGGTCGTCCACGGAGGCGAGAAGACGTAGTGCACCTTCACATTCGTGAATCCGTCGCCCTCGAGTGCCTGCACGATGTCCTGCTCGATGACCTGCATCGCCGGACACCCGGAATACGTCGGCGTCACGTCGACCTGAACCGAGTCACCGTCTATGACAATGTCGCGCACGATGCCGAGCTCCACGATATTCACGACCGGCAGCTCCGGATCCTTGATGGAGCTGAGCAGGTCGAACAACGACTCGCGTGAAGCCGCGGCGTTCGGCGAGGTGCTTGTTACCACGAAGCCCCCGGGTGAGAGCGAGCGACGATTTGCATCTCCGCCAGCATGTGGCCGAGGTGTTCGGTATGACGGCCGCTCCGTCCTCCAGCGATCATGAAAGTTTCGGATGGAATCGAAAGCGTCGCTCGCTGAATCACTTCAGAGACCATGGCCCGCCACTTCGTTTGAATTTCACCGAGGTCGGGAGCAGCGCCAGCGGCTGCCAATCGCCTGTCGACATCGTCCGTCGCGAACATCTCCCCCGTGAACCGCCAAAGCTCATCCAGCGCCTTCTGAGCCCGGTTGTGGCTCTCCGTGGTGCCGTCGCCCAGTCGCTGCAGCCATTCGCTGCTGTGCCTGACATGGTATCGGACCTCCTTGTACCCCTTTGACGCGATGCCGGCGAGCTCCTTGTTCGCGCTCTTCTGCAATTGCTCCAGCTGGTGGAGGCTGAAGACATCGAACAGGAACTGGCGCGCAATCGTGAATGCGAAGTCCCCCTTCGGCAGCTCGACGAGCTGAAGGTTTCGGAACTCCACTCCTTCACGAAAATATGCGAGGGAATCAGCGTCTCTCCCTTTGCCCTCGGTTTCTCCGGCGAGGCCCAGGTAAATTGTCGCCTGGCCAATCAGGTCGAGGGCGATGTTGGCGAGTGCGATGTCCTCCTCGAGGATTGGTCCGTGCCCGCACCACTCCGACAGGCGGTGGCCGAGCACCAGGCGGTCGTCGCCGATCCGCAGGAGGTATTCGAACACATCGTCATTGCCGGCGCTCGAGGTGGTCTCGGTCATGATGCAAGGGCGGAGTTGGCCGCCGGTCAAAAGCCCTTGATTCCGCGCGGAATCTTGTAGAACTGCGGATGCCGGTAAACCTTGTCCGCGCCCGGCTCGAAGAACGGGCCCGCCTCGTCACTCGGCGATGCGGTGATGGCATTCGACGGAACCACCCAGAGGCTTACGATCGAGCCGCGGCGGGCATAGACGTCTCGCGCGTTCTGAAGTGCCAGCTCCGCGTCCGGTGCGTGAAGACTGCCTACGTGCTCGTGCGGCGCCCCCTCACCTTCCTGAGCGAAGATCTCCCACAGCGGCCACTGCGTTTCTCCGTTATTCGCGTCCGGCATGGCGGCTCAGCTACGCGGCGCTCGAAGCCTGAGCGCGCTCATGCTTTGCCGCGTACGCCTCGGCGGCCTCGCGCACCCAGGCACCGTTCTCGTGGGCGTCGCGCCTCGCCTGCAGTCGCTCGCGATTGCACGGGCCATTGCCCTTTACCACTGCCCAGAACTCGTCCCAGTCGATTGGCCCGAAATCCCATTGCTGTGTTTCTTCGTTGTACTCGAGAGCAGGATCGGGAAGGGTGAGTCCAACCGCCTGCGCCTGCGGAACCGTGAGATCGACGAAGCGCTGGCGAAGCTCGTCGTTCGTCTTGCGCTTTACCCGCCAGCGTATCAGCTCCGCTGTGTTGGGAGAATCGGCGTCGCTCGGGCCGAACATCATGAGAGAAGGCCACCACCAGCGGTTCACCGCATCCTGAGCCATTGCCTTCTGCGCCGGCGTACCGCTCGCGAGCGTGGCGATAATCTCGTAGCCCTGCTTCTTGTGGAAGTTCTCCTCCTTGCAGATGCGGATCATCGCGCGCGCGTAAGGGCCATAGGATGCCTTGGCGAGAACCGTTTGATTCACGATCGCCGCGCCGTCGACGAACCACCCGATCGTGCCCATGTCCGCCCACGTCAGCGTCGGATAATTGAAGATGCTCGAGTACTTGGCCTTCCCGGTGAGGAGCTGGTCGACGAGCTCGGCGCGGTCTACGCCCAGGGTTTCCGTGCCGCAATAGATGTAGAGGCCGTGACCAGCCTCGTCCTGAACCTTGGCGATGAGGGACATCTTCCGCTTCAGCGACGGCGCGCGGGTGATCCAGTTTCCCTCCGGGAGCATGCCGACGATCTCCGAATGGGCGTGCTGCGACATCATCCGGATGAGCTGGTGCCGATAGCGCTCGGGCATCCAGTCTTTCGGCTCGATCGTCTCGCCGGCCGCGATTCGGGCCTCGAACCGCTCGTTCAGCGCTGTTTCGTCAGGACTTTTTTCAGCCTCTTGCTGCATCGCTTTCCCCGTTGCGGAACTGTTCCTGCATCTGTTCTAAACGTATCTGGGGGCCGCGGCAAAGGTTAGCCGCTCCCTCGGCCACACAATGAGATTCCGTTGCAATACCGAGTCCCGCGGGAGCGCCTTTCTGTCGCGCTCGCTGCAGGCAAATAGACCTTTTACTTGCGACCACACGTGAACGCCAACAACGGTGCAGGACAATCGGTTAGCACAGACGATCCCGAGCGGCTGATGGAAGCGGGGACGGTCACTTCCGAAACGGTCAACGGGGTGACGACGATCACGTTCTCGCACCCCAAGAGCAACTCGCTGCCGCGGCATCTGTTGTCCGATCTTGCCGACACGATCAGGGCTGCGGGAGGCGATCCGGCGACGACTGTGATTGTCCTGCAGAGCGAAGGGACGGGCGCATTCTGCGGCGGCGCCTCGTTCGCCGAGCTTCAGGGAATACGGGACGCAGATGACGGAAAGCGATTCTTCATGGGGTTCGCGACGCTGATCATCACCATGCTGCGCTGCCCGAAGCTCATCATCACCCGGGTCCACGGCAAAGCGGTTGGAGGGGGCGTAGGAATCGTGGGTGCATCCGACTACGCGCTGGCGACGGACAGCGCGGCAATCCGATTGAGTGAGCTGGCAATCGGTCTCGGACCTTTCATCGTCGGGCCGGCGATCGAGCGGAAGATCGGGATGGGCCCGTTCAGCGCAATGACGATCGATGCCGACTGGCGCGACGCGCGCTGGGCGGAGCAGCACGGGCTCTATGCAGAAGTCCACCCCGACATTCCCTCACTCGATGCTTCCCTCGCAAGACGCGTGGCAACTCTGACGGCGAGCAACCCGGAGGCGATGGCCCAGCTGAAAGCAGTCTTCTGGCGCGGAACGGAAGACTGGCCGGCACTCCTCGAGTCGCGCGCGGAGATGAGCGGCATGCTCGTGCTCTCCGAGTACACCCGGAAAGCCATCGGGCGCGAATGAAGGGTAACCACCGAGAACGCCGAGAACGGAAGTGAACCGCGGAGAACGCGGAGAACGCGGAGGGCATCTCGCCCGCACAGATCTACAATCGCCCGCCCATTTTTTCTTGGTTTGACTCACCTCGCGAATCGAGGGCGTACCCGCGCGCGCTGTTCCCCCTAAATCTGCAGTTCTCCGCGTTCTCTGCGTTCTCCGCGGTTCAATTCAGTTCTCTGCGTTCTCGTGCTTGCTTCCCCATCACCTCGGAGGGGAGCTAGCTGGGCGCGGAGGACCACCGGCACCCGCACCGGGCCGAGCCTGCCTCCGGTGACAAGTCGAGCAGTTCACCGTCGGGTTCGTGCTCTTGATGTTGGGGATTTTCTTCAGCTCCGCGTTGATACCGTTCACCATCGCGAACATATCGCGGGCGATCTGCTTCGTGTTCTTGTCCTCCCGGTCGTACTCGCCCGTGACGTGACAGTGCGAGCAGCTGACACCCAGAGCCGGTGAGAAACCGCGGGCCATGACGTTCAGTACCCTGATCGCCGGCTGGCCCTTGAAAAGCTTGATGTTCTTGTAGACCGACTCGGCCGGCTGATTCTCACGCCCTGCAAGCCAGGCGACCTCCTCGTTGAAGAGCCGTGTGCGATCCTTCTCGATCGAATCGCGTCGCGCCAGCATCGCGGCTGCGGCTCGCGCAGAATCGGCTGCTGTCATCGGCGGTGCCGGGAAAGCTCCCGGCGCCTGACCGGCTTGCGTCTGGGGCGCCACGACGGGCGCAGGCGCTGATGTCTCAGCCGGCGGCTGCTGGCTGCAGGAACCAACGAGCAGTGCGATCGACAACACCCTCAGTGACGGCTCGACTCCCACTCGTCCTCCCTTGTCAAAGGTGTGGTACGACGGTTCTTGCCCTGACTTCCTCTTCCGTAAGGCCGTACAACGGCGGCGTATCGACGCCGAGCATTCCCAGCATCATGTAGATCTGACCCCGATGGTGGGCTTCGTGCTCGACCATGGCGCGAAGCCACTTCCACGTCGTGATCTGCGTCCCGGCCGGTGTCGTGCATTTCGCCTTCAGGTCGGCATTACTCAACGTCCTGAAGATTTCGACAGACTCCGCATGACGGTCGTCGAGGTAGTTGACGACGGCCTCGTATCCATCCGCCAGATCGGTCCTGCATCCGGGGTAGACGCTTGGCCGCCCCTTCACCGTCTCGGCATACATCCAGCGCTCGATTGCGGCAAGATGTCGCACAAGGTCGCCCAGCGTGAACCGGCCGGGCTCGTGCGACCATTCGATCTGATCGGGCGGTATGCGCTGGACGACCCGTCGCGTTCTCTCGCGAACACTCTCCCAGTAACCGAGAAACGGACCAATCGAATTGATTTCCATCGAGCTCAGCCCTTTGCGCTCAGGTTACGCCGAGCGTGGGAAGGAATCTCGGGGGCTTGCGATGGTGTGTCGCCTGCTCGAAAGAGTAGGCGATCCGAATCAGCGTCGGCTCGCTCCACGCTCGTCCCATTATCGACATTCCAACCGGGAGCCCGTGCGCGAAACCCGCCGGAACATTGATGTTCGGGTAGCCCGCGACAGCCGCGGGTGTCGAGCTCGCTCCACTGAAATGATCGCCGTTAATCAGATCGGTGGGCCAGGCCGGAGTACCGGTGGGTGCGACAATCGCATCGAGCCGGTGCTTCTTCATCACGGCATCGATTCCCTGGCTGCGCGAGTTGCGGTGATTCTTCGCCAGCGCATCGCGGTACTTCTTCTCGGTCAACGGACCCTTCTTCTCCGCCATCAGGAAGATTTCCTGGCCGAAGTACGGCATCTCGCGGTCGCGGTTGCGCTCGTTGAAGTCGATCAGATCCTTCAGCGTGCGCGCGCGAACGTTGGGCCCGAGACCGGCGAGGTACTTGTTGAGGTCCGCCTTGAACTCATAGAGCAGCACTTCGAACTCAGTGTCGTCGTAGCTGCCGGCGTTTGGAATGTCTGCAGGGTCGATGATCACCGCGCCGCGGCTTTTCATCACGGCGATTGCGTCGTTCACCAGCCGGTCCGCCGACTCGCTGTACCCGAAGAACCTCTTTCGCGCGACACCAATTCGTGCTCCACGCAATCCATTTACGTCGAGTGAGCGCGTGTAGTCGATTCTCGTGCGCCCGCGACTGGCGAGCGTTGCCGAATCCGCGGGATCGACGCCGGCCATCACTGTGAGGAGAAGTGCGGCGTCGGCGACGGTGCGAGTCATCGGCCCCGCCGTGTCCTGGCTGTGCGCAATCGGTATGATTCCCGATCTGCTCAACAATCCGAGTGTCGGCTTGATACCTACGATTCCGTTGATGGACGCCGGGCAGACGATGGAGCCGTCGGTTTCGCTTCCGACCGCGCCCGCCGCGTAATTCGCGGAGATTGCGCCGCCGGAGCCGGACGACGAGCCGCACGGATTCCGGTCGAGCACGTAGGCGTGCTTGGTCTGGCCGCCGCGCGAGCTCCAGCCCGAACTCGAACGGGTCGAGCGGAAGTTGGCCCACTCGCTCAGGTTGGTCTTGCCCAGGATGACCGCGCCCGCTTCGCGCAGCTTGCGCGCGATGGTTGCGTCCTCCCGGGCGATCGAGCTGGCGAGCGCGAGCGAGCCGGCCGACGTAGCCATCCGGTCCGCCGTGTCGATATTGTCCTTGAGCAGCACCGGAATCCCGTGCAGCGGGCCCCGCGGACCCTTTGCGGTCCGCTCGGCATCGAGCGCCTCGGCGATGGAC
>JALYJX010000180.1 GCA_030775065.1 Gemmatimonadota bacterium
AATGAGCAGCCGGCCGCCATAGCCGACGTTAGGCTTAAGTGCCCACGTGAGCCAGCCGACGTTGCCCGCACCCGTGGCGCGATTCGGGAAAACCATGAGCATGTCAGGAGCGAGTACTGCACCCAGCGTCGTGATCGTCGTCTGCGTGCGATTCGGGAACTGTGAGACAAAAGTCGAGATATGTCCCCTGACGTCGGTGCCGCCCTGGTCCATCGTTTTCGTGTCGTCGACCGGCCCCTTGTTGTTGTGCAGCCCGTGGTCGCGCTTCGGGAAGAACACCTCTGATACGAGAGGATTGCCCAGCCGCTCGATCTGCGTGTAGGTGCGGTTGGTGTCGACACCCGTGAGGTCTGTGTCGTCGTTGCAGGCACTCACTGAGAGCATGAGGGCCAGCGCAATGAGTCCGGTGATCGCGAGCTTCGGAGTCGCCGGGACGGTGTTGGTGATTTTCATGAGATCAGTCCTAGCGGCTGGTAGTGGCCCACACACCGAACTTTGCGTCGGGTGCGGTGGAGGAGACGATCTGTGATTTCGGAACTTCAATGACGATCGCAAGCGTGTTGAACGGCCTGAGGAGGTCGACTCCCGGGCTTCGGAAGCTCGTGGCCGTTTGGGTCGCCGGCCCGGAGAGAGCGCCCGTCGCTGGCCGGCGGTCCGGCAGGATCTTGAAGAACTGCTCGAGGTCGATGAAGAACGGGTCGGCCCTCAACCCGGCGAACACCTGAACGCCGGTCGTCGTGCCAAGCGTTGTTCCGACGGCGCCCTCGACTAACGTGCTGCTGTTCACCAGCGCGCTTCGCGTACCGACGGCGGTCGGCGCGACCGGCCCGACGACTCGCACCTGTTGAGCCGCGCTGAGGCCGCTGCTGAAAGTGATCTGCAGCACGAGGTCTTCGACCGCGTCGCCGGTGTTGTCGATCTTCAGCTGATAAAGAAGATTCGGATCGAACGACGCCCCGGTTCCCGCAATCGGGGAAGAGGTGGTCACGATCAGCGCGACCCGGTCAGCCGTGGAGCCCGGAAACGCATAAACATCGTTGATGTCCATCGCCGGATTCAGCTCGACTTCGGGCGTGTCCTGGTGATCGGACGCGAGCAGCGCACCGATACCCGCGATGCTCGCCACAATTCCCGCGGCAACGGCGATCGGGATGTATCGGCCGCGTTTCAGAAAGGTGTTACTCATTGATTCTCCGCTTCGGCAAAAAAGGGTGGTGGAGTAGCGCTGCGTCTGCATCTGGTCATCGCCGCGGCGCGCTCGCGGAGGTAACCGGCTTTGTCAGGGTCTTCTACGACGTCATCTCAATTCCGGATTTATCGGATTTATCGGACGCCGAGGATCTTGTGGGTCTGGATGCTGAGCCGCCAGCGGGGGTGCGCCATGCAGTAATCAATGGCGAGACTGGTATTCTCGGCGGTGTGCGGCCCGTCCATCGGCTGAAGAAAGAAGTGATCGAAGGAAAGCGTTTCAAAGATTTCGGGCGGTGCATCGGGTTGCGGATATACCAGCTTGAGCTCGTTACCGGACCGCTGGACCAGAGGCGCGCCGGCCTTGGGGCTGACGCAGATCCAGTCTATGGTGTCCGGAGCAGGACGCGTTCCGTTCGTCTCGATTGCAACCTTGAAGCCGCGTGACTGCATTGTGTCGATTAGAGGCTGATCGAGCTGAAGAAGGGGCTCGCCCCCGGTGCAGACGACGAACCGCTGCGAGTCATGGTCGCCGCGCCATGCTCTAGCTACTGCGTCGGCCAGTTCATCGGGCTTCTCGAAGCGTCCGCCGTCAGGTCCGACGCCCACGAAATCCGTGTCGCAGAATTTGCAGACCGCCCGCGAACGATCCTCTTCGCGGCCACTCCACAGATTGCATCCGGAGAAGCGGCAGAACACGGCGGCGCGTCCCGCGTTCGCGCCTTCTCCCTGCAGAGTGTAGAAGATCTCTTTGACGGTGTAGGTCAACGCGTCGCGCTCGCCGCATAAGTGGCAGGGTCGTTCGCCCCCGCCTCACTGAAGCCGCGCAAGCGGAGCTGGCATGCATCGCATCGCCCGCACGCCTCGCCGTCCGCCCCCGGATCGTAACAGCTGCTGGTGATCGAGTAGTCAACGCCGAGCTTCAGGCCGAGCTCGATTATTTCACGCTTTGACATGTCGATGAGCGGCGTGCGGATTCGAATTGCCGGCTCGCCTCTGGCTTCGACGCCTGCTCGGGTTGCAAGGTTTGCCATCCGCTCGAATGCTTCGATGAACTCGGGACGGCAGTCGGGATATCCGGAGTAGTCGAGCGCGTTCACGCCGATGAATATCTCGCGCGCTCCAACAACTTCCGCGAAAGCGAGCGCGTACGCGAGGAAGATCGTGTTTCGAGCCGGTACGTAAGTGCTGGGAATCTCAGCGTCGTCGTACTTGAGCTCGCGATCCTTTGGTACAGGAATGTCTGCCGTCAGCGCGGAGCCACCGAAGACGCGCAGGTCGATCTTCGCGATGGCGTGCTGCGCGACACCGTATTGGCGGGCGACCTTCGCCGCCGCAGACAGCTCAGCGGAATGGCGCTGGCCGTAATCAAAGCTCAGCGCATGAACCCCGTAGCCTTCGCTTGTCGCGACGGCGAGCAGTGTGGTTGAATCGAGGCCGCCACTCAGCAACAAAACCGCCCGCTTGCGCTCCATACCTTAAGATAAGCGCCACGCGGTCGGGCTATGCAGCGGCCGTCTTCAGCTCCCCGACGAGTCCCCGAAGCTCTCGGCTTCCCTGCAACAGCTGGCTCGACGCGCTTGTCATTTCCTCACAAGCCGCGCTTTGCTGCTCCGTCGACGCGCTCACCTGCATCGCGGCGGTTGCCTGACCCTCTGCGGTGCGCGTGACGAGGCCAAGATTCGCCGCCGCGTCCTCCACTGCGCGCATGTTGTGATCGGCCAGCGCCGTCACCGCCGCGGCGGCTTCGCGCGTTCTCTCAGCCGCAGCGACAATCGTCGTCAGCGCGCTATCTAATTCTCGCCCGACGCGCTCGATCTCGAATACTGACGCGGCGCTGTTCTCCATCGCGCGCGAGGTCGTCGTGACTCGCGTCGTCACGGCCTCGGTCAATCTCACCACATCGTCGGCCGCCGCCTGCGTCTGCTCGGCCAGCTTGCCAACCTCTGTCGCAACAACCGCAAACCCTCGACCTGCCGGGCCCGCCCGCGCCGCTTCTATGGAAGCGTTGAGCGCCAGGAGATTGGTCTGCTCGGCGATGCGGCTCACCGAAACCACAAAATCGTTGATCTCGCCCGCGGTTACTGTGAGTCCACTCACCTCGGCTGCCGCCTGCTGAACACTGTCTCGAACTTCCAGCAGTATCTCGAGCGCCCGACCCATCTCTCCACGCTTTGCTTCGGCCTCTGATTCAATAGCTCCGGCCAGTGCATGTACTTCCTCCGCGCCCCCGACCATCTCGCCGGCGCGGCTGCGGATCCCGTCGAGCGCATTGTTGACTGTGCGAATCTGAAATACCTGACTCTCTGCACCGTGAGACACGTCACCCACTGCATCGGCAATCTGTCCTGCTGAATCGGAGATCTGGCGCGATGCGGAGGCAAGCTCCCCTGCGGAGCGTGCGACGTCGTCAGCCGTGGAAGCCGCGCCGAGTACGATGCGCGCGAGCGACTCGCTGGCGTGATTCATCGCCTCCCCGAGCGTGCGAAACTCCGTGGGAAGCCCCGCCGTGCGGGTGCGCACCTGAAGGTTTCCGCGACTCAGCTGCATCGCGTGCTTGAGAAGCATGCGGAGCGGCTTTCCGATAGCGTCGGATGTCCGCACCACGATTGCGATGGCGAGTATCAGCGCGCCGGCGATGACCGTGACCAGCATCGCCGACTGCTGGATTGCGCTGTCTCTAAGCGAATCGGCCGCGCGCGCGAACGCGAGATTGTTCGCGTTGTCGACTCTTTGAAGCTCCTGGAGCAGCTGAGACACGAGACCTGCCGCGATCTGCGCCTGCGCGGCTGCTTCGTCAGTCCGGCCGAGATCGCTCAGGCGGTGCGCGATCGTGTAGGCGTTCTCCACCTGCGAGAGCTTCGCGTCAACGGCGACCGTGTTCGTGATTTCGTCGGCGAGCTCATTTCTGCGTGAGGTGAAGGTGCGATGCATGCGGTGCGCTTCCCACCCGAGGCGACGGAAATCAGCCGCTGACTTCTGACTGTGATCTCCGAGATATGAAGTAGCAGCCTGTACTTCCTGCGTGATGGTGTGCGAAAAGCTCGCCGACTGCTTTGTGAGATCATTTGCATGAGCGAACCGCTCGCTGACCTCGCGTGAGATTCCGGAGATTGTCGCCCACCCGAAGACGCCGGCCGCCACGAGCAGCAGCACCAGCACCGCGAACCCGAGCGCGAGTGTCCGTCTGATGGAATTTGCGGGGAGCGCGGGAAAGCTCATCATTGCGCGCCGCCCGTGCGGAGTGCCCCGTGGCTGATACGCGCAACCCGGAAGCCCATGCCGAGTGGGTCTCCGCCGGCGCTGAAGTATGCCGGACCGGTGACGCCCTCGAATGGATGCTCCGCGTCGAGAGAAGCGATGTAGTCGCGAATTCCGGCGCGGTCGCTGCCCCTCTTTGCGATTGCGCGAGCGACGAGCATCGTCGCGTCGTAGCTCAACGCCGCAAACGCGTCGGGCACGACGCCGAATTTCTTCTGGAACTGCTGAACGAAGCGCTTCACTTCCGGCGCCTGATCGTCCGCGTTGAACGAGCTGCCGACGTATGCCCCCTCCGATGCCGCGGAGTCGGACACGATGCTCTGCCAGCCGTCACCACCGAGGAAAACGGCATCCAGCTGCTGGCGCTTTGACTCGCGCAGGATCGCGAGTGCAGCCTGGTCACGACTAGCAACGAAAACAATTCCCGGTCGGCGCGACTTGAGGTAACTGACGAACGGCTCGGGCTCGGTGAGACCCGCGTCTATGGGATCGAAGCTGATCACCGTGCCCCGGAAGTTGCGACGGAACGCATCGGCGAGACCGCGACCGTAAGAGTCGTTTTCGTAGAGCACGGCGGCCTGCTTCATTTGCGGATCGTTCCCGGCGATCTGCGACGCGAACTGGCCGAGTGACGCGCCGTTCAGGGAGTCGCTCGAGATCACTCGAAAAACCCAGGGGGAAACGCCGGTGAGATCAGGCGATGAAGCGCTGGTAGCCACGGCTGTGAGCGCGCCGTGATACACACGTGCCGCGGCCATCATCGCCCCTGAGTTCACGTGTCCGATCACGGCCAGCACGTCGGGGTCGCGCACGAATTCCTGCGCGATTACCGCTGCACGCGTGCCGTCCGCCTCATCGTCCCTGGCGACGAGACGAAGTGGCGACCCGTTAATGCCGCCTGCGCGGTTGATCTGCTCGACCGCGAGGTCGATCCCCCGCCGCGACATTAAGCCGTAGCTCTCCTTCCAGGGTCCGGCCGCGCCAACGGTATATGTCCCGCTCGTTCGCTCGCACGCAGCGAGCAGAAAGAAGGGGATCGCAAATCGCGTGTATTTCAATCGTCTTCTCCGGGGAAGCGGCTGCAGACCGCTCGGTGGATAGACGAAGTCCCCGCGCGAGGGTCACGAGTGCAGCTTGCAGCCCAGCCTGTACCTGTTTCGGGCGAAGGCGCGATACAGCTTCTCAGCGAGCGGGCGGGCGAACGGGATCGAAAATACCCACGAGATAAACCGGCCCTTTGGCAGTACGTCCAACAGCTGCTCGACGGCGGCAGCACCCTGCCATGTGCGGTTGTCCGCTGCGCGAATCACCTGCAGTGATTCTGCGTACGCGCCCGGGGGAATCCAGGGGAAGCGCTCCGTGACTGCGACATCGCCGGAAGGTACGATCTCCAGCCGATCGTCCCTGTCCCTCCGCTCGACGACGCTTACGATGCGACTGCAGACGTTGCAGCTGCCGTCGTAGACAACGGCGTACTCGCGTTGGCGGACCTGGGGGGTCACTTCGTTCGTGGCGCCGGCTGCTGCTGAGTCAGACAGTGAAGCGTGCCAAGTCCCCAGACCAGGTCTACTGAATGAACTCCGACGATCTCTCGCCCGGGAAATTCCGCCGCGATGATGTCGAGTGCGACCCGGTCCATCGGATCGTTGAACGTCGGCACGAGAACGACGCCGTTGGCGATGTAGAAATTGGCGTAGCTGGCGGGCAGACGCTGGCCTTCCATCATCACCGGGCGGGGATACGGAAGCTTCACGACGCGCAGCGGCCGTTCCGCCGCGATTGCCTCGAGACGTTTAAGGTTATCGACTGAAGGCTTGTGGTTGGCATC
Source organism: Gemmatimonadota bacterium (assembly GCA_030775065.1). GTDB lineage: Bacteria > Gemmatimonadota > Gemmatimonadetes > Gemmatimonadales > Gemmatimonadaceae > UBA4720. Next base: position 6,278 of record JALYJX010000180.1, read on the forward strand.
GCTTCGATTTTTCTCGAATGCGAGCAGCACCGTGCCGGGTGAAGCAAAGCGCGCGATGTCGTCGATGTGTCCGTGCGTATCGTCTCCGGCGGAGCCCTTGCCGAGCCACACTGTTTCGGTTGCGCCGAGGTAATGCGCGAATGCCTCTTCGTACGACTTCCGCGTCATGCCCGGGTTGCGAACCTGGACGTCGCTCAGGAGCCACTCTTCCGTGACCAGCACGCGCCCCGCGCCATCCACCTCGATCCCGCCTCCCTCCAGGACCAGCGGATTTCGGTCGTCAGCCCGAAGAGCTTCGATACGCGGAAGATGCGTAATCCGTTCGATCGCGGCACCGACCTCGGTATCCAGTCGATAATTGTCGTATTTGGCCCAGGCGTTGAAGCGCCAGCTGATCATCTCGACGGAGCCGTCGTCTGTCCAGACGAAAGTGGGAGCCGAATCCCGCAGCCAAACCCGGTCCGTGGGCACTACGTGCAGGTGGTACCCGTCCTTCGCGACGTGGTGCGCCGTGAGCAGGGCCATGGCGGCTGCGCGGACATTCTCGTCGTTGCAAAGAATCTCGACCCGCTCGCGCGGGTGGAGCGCGCGGACTATCTCAGCGTAGACCCATGGGATGGCGCCGATCTTTCCCGGCCAGTCGGGCTCGTGATGCGGCCAGGCAATCCACGTTGCATCGTGCCGCTCCCACTCGGCCGGCATCACGAAACGCGAGCGGATGCCTCCCTCCGATTCGCCAGCCCGCGACATCGTCGCGGGCCTTGCGGCGGTCATCCTATGTAGCGATTGAGGATCGGCGCGTATGCGTCAATGCGGCGATCCCGCAGGAATGGCCAGTTGCGTCGCGTTTCTTCGATGAGCCCGCGGTCGCACTCAGCCACGAGCACGGCGGGCTCCGCGCCTGCCTCAGCGATGATTCGCCCGAACGGATCGCACACGAAGGAGTGGCCGAAGAATTCGATTCCGTTCGTTCCCGATTCATCTTCGTGACCGACCCGATTGGGTGCCGCGACGAACACACCGTTTGAGATTGCGTGAGCGCGTTGAGCCGTACGCCATGCATCGAGCTGCGACTCGCCGAATTCCGCTTTCTCGGCCGGGTGCCAGCCGATCGCCGTGGGATAGAACAGGATCTCGGCGCCAAGCAGGGCATTGATGCGGGCCGCTTCCGGATACCACTGGTCCCAGCAGATCAGCACGCCAATGCGGCCATAGCGCGTGTCGAACGTGCGGAAACCCGCAGGCTGACCCGGCGCTTCAC
>JALYJX010000181.1 GCA_030775065.1 Gemmatimonadota bacterium
AGGGAGGAACCGTCGCGCTCATCGTCCCCGCCAAGCTCTGGCGCTCGCTGGCGGGTGGAGGCGTGAGATCGTACGTGCTCGGGGAAGCTGAGATCGTCGAGCTGCACGACCTGACGGAATCGAGGCAGGTCTTCGACGCTGCGGTTTATCCGTCGGTCATCGTTGTACGCCGGCGCCGCGCGTGCGAGCCCTCCTCGACTTCAGCGCGCGCGGTGGTACATCGCCGCGAGTCCGCGATCCACTGGCCGCTCGACACGAACACTCTACCCTTCGATAGAACACCGGGCAGTCCATGGCTGATAATGCCTCCCGAGGTGCGAGCGTCGTTCGAGCGTGTTCATCGCGCCGGTGTACCGCTCGCCGAATCGCCACTGGGGCGTCCGCTTCTCGGCGTGAAGACCGGCTGCAATGAGGCCTTCATTGTCAGACTCTCGCCGGAGCGGAATCCGTCAGGGCAAAACGGCAACAACCGGCTGGCGGCGATTGAATCAGGCGATCTCACCGGATGTGTCGAATCCTCGCTGCTCCGACCTCTCCACCGAGGCGAAACCATTCGTCACTGGAGGCTTCATGCTGCTCCGGAGCACATCATCTGGACACACGATGCGCGAGGAGCCGTCCCGCGCCTCGGGCCACACGCTCACCGCTGGCTCAGTCGGTGGAGGCGCGAGCTGGAAGCACGGAGTGATTTTGTCGCGCGTGGGCATGTGCGCTGGTGGACGATATTCCGCACGGAGAGCGCGACATTTACTTCACCGCGCGTAGTGTGGTCCGATTTCGGCCGGTCACCTCGGGCTGCAGTGTTGGAGGCGGGCGACCCGACCGTGGTGCTCAACAGCTGCTACGTCGTTCCGTGTGATGAGCTGGCAGATGCGCAGGCACTCGCGGTGCTGCTGAACTCACCCGTTGCAGCCGCCTGGCTCAATGCGCTCGCGGAGCCGGCCCGCGGCGGATATCACCGGTACCTGGGCTGGACAGTCGGGCTGCTTCCTCTACCCTCGGACTGGCCTCGGGCGCGAAGAATTCTTGGTCCGATTGCCGATCGGGCGATGCAAGGCACGCCGCCTGGCAGGCGCGCCCTGATCACGGCGGCGCTGGACGCATACCGCCTCATGGAGGAGGACGTCGAGCCCTTGTTGTTGTGGGATTACCGGTAAGGATCGTCGGCGCCGGCGCGGTCAAGGCCCTGATAGCGAGGCACATCCTCGGTGAAGACAGCGAGCGCCCGACGCCGTTCGGCGAACGTGAAGCGCGGGTGACGCGACTTGGCTCAGTCACACTGCATCCGCATCAGATATCGGCGATTCGGCGAGCTCGGGCTGCAATGGACGAGTTCGGCGGCGCGCTGCTGTGCGACGAAGTCGGCATGGGAAAGACGTTCGTGGCACTTGCAATCGCAAAGTCGTTCGCGAGCCGCGTTGTCGTCGCCCCTGCGGTTCTTCGCGACATGTGGGCGCAACAATCGCAAATCGCCGGCGTACCACTGCGATTTGTGTCATTCGAGCAGCTCAGCCGCGGCCGTCGTCCACGCGATCACTTCGATCTCGTGGTGATCGACGAGGCACACCATGCGCGCAATCGCGCAACGCGAAGGTATGCAGAGCTCTCGCGCATGGTGATGCGATCGCAGGTGCTTCTCCTCTCCGCGACTCCAGTTCACAACAGTTCTCGCGACCTCTCCGCGCTGCTTGCGCTTTTTCTGGGGTCACGCTCCGATGCGCTCTCGCGGGCGGAAATCGCCAGGTGCGTAATTCGCCGGGAAGTCGAGGCTGCAGGACTTGCATCCCGGATTCCTGCAACCAGTGCGCTGTGCTGGTTCGAGATCACCGACGACCAGCGAATTCCTGAGGAGATCATGGCACTTCCGGCGCCGCTCGCGGTTCGCGACGGTGGACTCGGCGGCGTCCTCATCGCGCGATCTCTCCTGAGGCAATGGTGCTCGAGCGATGCAGCGCTCGAATCTGCATTGCGCCGACGGCTCGGAAGGTCGCTCGCGCTGATTGAAGCCCTCGAGAGCGGGCACTACCCATCAGAGGGCGAGCTCTCAGCCTGGACACAAGCAGAGGACTCGATTCAGCTCGCATTCCCTTCCTTCGTTGCGGCCCCGGTTGGTGAGACATCGGAGATGCTCGACGCGATCCGGCGGCATCAGGCAGGCTTGCGCGCATTGTTGCGCTCGCTGAAGCGCGAGACGTCCCGTGACGCAGCGAGAGCGCGACTGTTGAGTGAGCTCCGTCTCGCCCATCCGGGAGTTCCGATCGTCGCCTTCTCACAGTACGCCGAGACCGTCAACGCGTTGTTTCGGGAGCTGCGGGGCGAACGCGGAGTGGCTGCGCTGACTGCAAAGGGCGCACGTGTCGCGGGCGGGTCGCTCACTCGACGCGAAGCGCTCTCGCGGTTTGCTCCAAGAGCTTCCGGAGCACACACGCCCCGTGAGGCCGAGAGTATCGATCTCCTCCTCGCTACAGATCTGCTGAGCGAAGGCGTGAATCTTCAGGACGCCGGCGTGGTCGTTCACCTCGATCTTCCGTGGACAGCCGCACGTCTCGAGCAAAGGATGGGACGTGTGGCGCGCCTGGGCTCTGAACGTCGTCAGGTGTTCGCCTATGGAATTCGGCCCTCTCGCGCGGGCGAATTGTTAATCCGGGTCGAGTCGACGATCACGAGGAAGATGGCGGAAATGCGGCACGCGATAGGGCCGGTCCGGCACGTGCTGCCCGGTCATTCTCATGAAACAGCTCACCGAAGTCCCGCTCCCACGAGCGCGACAGAGCGGATGCGGGTCATTCTCAATAGCTGGATGGACGTGCGGCACTCGCCCGAATCGATGCCGGCGGTGGAATGCAATTCGATCCGCGTTGCGGCCGTTGCCTCGGACCGCAACGCCTTTCTGGCGCTTTACACGGTTCGTGGGCGGTTCGTGCTTCTCACATCCGGCGCGGGCGGCACGAGCGACGACCCAGCGGAGCTCCTCGAGACGCTGGTTGACGCTGAAGGGCCGGCCGAGACTCCGGCGGGCGAGATGATTCAGCCATCGTTGCGGTCGATCGAGGCATACTTCCGCGCGAATCGAACCGTCGGCGCGGCGGCCGGGATGACGACCGTCGCACTGGCGAGGCGAGCCGCCTTACGGCGGGTCTCCGCGACGATCGAGCGCGCGAGACCTCACACGCGGGCGCGACTCGTCCACCTGGGAGCGGCGGCGCGCCGCGCGATACTCGGACGGATGAACTCAGCGGTCGAGTCGGAGCTGGCTCAGATGGTGTCGCTCGAAATACCGGACGAGGAGTGGCTGTTGGCGGCAGCGGGCTCCGACGATTCCGCGCGGGTCAGTGCGAGCCCTTCGGAAGGCTGCGAACCGGATGATCATCCCCGAATAGTCGCGCTGCTCCTCTTGCAACGTCGCGCTGCAGTCACTTCCAGCGATAGGGGCCGCTAGTATCAAGCGCGATCTTCTTGCCACGTTGTATGTCGCCGTGCTTTATACGGTGTCCCGCAGCTACGCCTGACATCCGACTTCGAGAAGAAATCACAATGCATCGCTGCCCCACCGCGCGCCCGTTGCGTCCCACGATAATTGCGGCATCTCTGATTGGCTTTGCGGCCTGCGCGACAGGTAGTGCTCCCGCGCGGTCAACCGCGTCGCCTATAGCATCGGCCAGCTCGTCCGAACGCATTGACACGGCCATGAATGCGCGAATTCGCGCCGAAGGCATGCAGCGGTCGCGCGTTCTCGAGACGGCTATCATGATCTCCGACATTCACGGACCCCGCGTCGCTGGCTCATCCGGATATATGAACGCCGCCAATTGGGTGCGCGGCCAGCTCGCCGAGTGGGGAATCACCAGTGCCCGTCTCGAGCCGTGGGGAAAGCGCGGCAAGGGATGGGAGCTCGAGCGGTTCTCGGTGGAGATGCTCGCGCCTTATTATCTCCGAATCAGCGCGATTCCAAAGGCGTGGAGTCCCGGAACGACGGGGACCGTCACCGGCACACCCGTTCTCGTCACGATCCGAGGCGACTCCGACTTCGTTCGCTACCGGGGAAAGCTTCGCGGGCGGATTGTCATGAATGGACCGTTCGCTCTTCCGCGCAATCGCTTCGACCCACCTGCGCGCCGATGGACCCAGGCCGAGCTCGACTCTCTTTCACGCATCACCGACCCGGGCGAGCCGCGAACGTACTGGGAAGATGCTGCAGGATTCATCCAGGGGCTCGCCCGTCGCAAACGCATCGACGACTTCTTTCGCGATGAGGGCGCAGCCGCGCTACTCGAGCCCAGCAGAAATCCCAACGCGATTCTTACTTCCGGCCACATCTCATACGCAACTGACCGCACGGGCGCCGTACCCGCGTTCGTCGTCGCGCGGGAACAATATGACGCGGTTCTTCGCCTCGTCGAGCGCCAGCGGCCGGTACGGCTCGAGCTTTCGCTCACCTCGCGCTTCACTCAAACGGATTCGCTTGGCTACAACATCGTCGCCGAGATTCCGGGAACTGATCCGCGGCTCGCGAAGGAGGTCGTGATGGTGGGCGGCCATTTCGATACATGGCAGGCCGCAGTCGGCGCAACTGACAACGCAGCCGGCTCTGCCGTCGCGATGGAAGCGCTGCGCATTCTGAAGACACTCGGCGTAAATCCCCGGCGGACGATACGAATCGCGCTGTGGGACGGTGAAGAGCAGGAGGACTACTTCGGATCAATGGGCTACGTGAAGCGCCACTACGGAGATCCGGAGCCGATGCGTCTCCTTCCCGATCACGCGAATTTTTCGGCGTACTTCAACGTCGACCACGGCACGGGGCGAATCCGGGGGTTCTCCCTCCAGGGCAATGCGGCTGCTCGCCCGATTCTCGCCGCGTTCCTCGAGCCGTTCCGCGATCTCGGAGCATCGACGCTGAGCATACGCAACGACGGGAGCACCGATCACATGGCGTTTGCGTCGGTGGGACTGCCGGCCTTCAACAGCATTCAGGACGAGATCGATTATGAAACGAAGACGCATCACACGTCGCTCGACTTCGCCAATTACCTGATCGAGGACGACTTGAAGCAGGCGGCGGTGGTGATGGCTTCACTGCTCTACCACACGGCGATGCGCGACGAGCGGATGCCGAGAACACCGCTGCCAGCGCCAAAAAGCGCCACTCGATGATAGGCCAGCAGCGATCGATGCATGCGAAGAGCGCGGGTCGTTAACCGAGCTCAGCTCGAATGCTCAGCAGCTGAGCGGCGCTGAGGAGGGGTTTGTCGAGAGTCCATAGCGAGACACCCGAGATCAGCGCGGCAGCGAGCAGGTGCACGTCAACCCACCCAAGACCACGTCCCATGAGACGATGGGCATCGATCAGCTCGAGCACCTCGAAATCCTCCGCCGATGGGACCGCTGGGAGCTTACCCAGGAGCTCGAGAATAGAGCTCCCCCGGCGGAGAGTTCCGCATGCCAGCTCGCCGATGACGAAAGAATGGCAGCTTACTTCGCCGGCTTCGAGCAACCGACGGAGAGTTGGATTACCGCCGCGAAAGTGATCTACCCAGACAGAGGTATCAGCGAGGATCACCGCGAGCGCGTCGGCTTGCGACGCCGTCGAATCGGGCGGAGCTGACGCTCGCTGCCGCCCAGCGCGGCGAGCCTGCGGGCGCTCTCGCGGGCGATCAAGGCTTCGAGCCCTTCTCGCACCAGCGCAGTCTTCTCCTCGATACCGGTAAGTCGGCGCGCCTCGGCGAGCAGTCCATCGTCGATATTGAGCGTGGTCTTCATATGTATGAGTATGGCTGTTTCAGCCATACAACGCAAGGCACATCGCTGGGCCCCGCGGGGCTGATCAGCCGCTGATCAGCCGCTGATAACGGGGATACCCGCGCAGCGGAGCGTACAACGGTGACAGTCGCACGAAATTCCTGCTGACATTCGAGGGCATCGCCAGCAGCCGCTCCAGCAGGGTGGTGGCTGCATCCAGATCTCCGAACATCATCTCTATGAACACCCGTCGCTCCAGGTGATCGATGGCACCATAGGCATCCAGGGAAAGCGGATGCAGGGCCATGGCCTTGTCGATCGCGCCGTACGCGCCGGCTCTGTTCCCGAGAACTGCCTGAGCCGTTGCCATCAAGGAATGATGCAATGCCTCATCCGGACGGTCGCGAATCCTTTCGGCGAGCAGCTTCGCTCCGGAGTCGGCGTAAGCACGCGCCCGATGCTGGTCGGCAAGCAGGTGATAAAGCTGCATCTTGCTGACGAAAAACGCGGCTTTCTCACCCTGCTCAGGCGACCATGCGACGCTTGTCATCGCATCGCGAATTGTCGGGTCCAGCATGGCCGGCCAGGAGTAATAGAGTGCCGAGCCCGCGGCCGCTGTGCGGTCTGAGACCAGATCGAACTTGCGCCGAAGCATTCGGACCGCCGCGGGTACATCGCCATCGCGGGCAATGGCGATCCTGGCCTTATTGAACAGTGCGTCTTCGGTACTGGGGTCGACGATCAATGCCCGGTCAAGAAGCCCCTCGGCGGCGTCGTACTCTCTGAGGAAGATGTGAGTGGCCGCGAAGTCGGAAATGAAGGAACCTACCCGCGGCTCCAACTCAATCGCGCGCGACATGTTCGCCTTCGCCTCCGGCCACTTCCCCTGCCGCCGCTGTATCGCTGCCTTGTAGAACACAATCTCGAAGTCGCTTGGTCGCGCGCGTTCGGCGACAGCGAGCTCCTCGAGTGCCTTCTCGTAATTCAGAAAGCCGTGGTAGTGGTAAACTCCCAGCGCGAAATGCGCATCGGCAAGCGAGGGATTCAACGCCAGGGCGCGATCCACCGCGGCTTTCGCCTTTCGCAGCCGCTCCGAGCTCCGATCGCCGCTGAACCAGTACATCTCTGTGTGCCCGAGTGACAGTCGGGCGTGCGCCTGCGCAAAATTCGGGTCGAGGGCCACCGCTCGCTCGAGAGCTGTGACCGCAGTGCGGATTACACGCTGGTCATTGGTCTGCCTCAACAGGTCGTTACCGCGCAAATAAAGACCGTACGCTTCTACGTTCTCCGTCGGCTTCGCGACGAGCGTCGCCCTCTCCGGCGCGAGCAGCGCAACGTTGAGCGCATTCGCTACATCGGTCGCCACCTTTGTCTGCACCTCGAACATCCCCGAAAGAACCGTCTGGTACGCGTCAGCCCATACCTGTGTCCCATCGGAGGTCCGCAGTAACGCCGGGCTCACCCGGACCAGGTCCTTTCCGTCGGAGCGATCCCATCGAACGGTTCCCGTGAGGACGTATTGAACACCCAGCTCCCTTGCGATCTGCTGGGGCGTCTTGTCAGACGCCGCATAGGCGCGCGCGCTTTGGCGGCCGATGACCCTCAGTCCGGCGACTGAGGACAACCGGTTTGTTATCTCCTCGGTCATGCCGTCGGTGAACTCCTGCCCCTCGGCGCGCCCGCGATTCTCGAACGGCAACACTGCGATTGCGGGCACCACTGCGGCCGCTTCAGTTGCAGTCCCGCCGCGCCCCATCATCATCGCGCCCACAACGACGAGCAGGACGGCGACGAC
>JALYJX010000182.1 GCA_030775065.1 Gemmatimonadota bacterium
TGTCGCCCGATGCGCCCAAAACCGTTGATGCCGACACGAATGGCCATTTCTCGACTCGTTCCTATGGTGGCAGCCGGTCACCAGCAGCAGCGGCCCGGCCGAATGTCACGTAGCTGATGATTCGCGAACCCGCGTCAAAAAGGGCCGCGGCACATGCGTTCAAAGTTGCACCTGTCGTCACGATATCGTCGACGAGAAGAACGTGCCCGCCGCGAAGCTTCGCGCGCGCATTTTCGCGGACGCGAAATGCTCCGGCAACATTGCTCAGTCTCTCCCCCGGAGTCAACTCCGTCTGCGTGCGCGTGGCTCGTGTTCGCGTGAGCACATCGTCCCACATTGGAATCCGCCAGAGCCGCGCGAGCTCGGCGCCGATGACGGCGCTTTGATTGTATCCGCGCTCGCGCTCGCGCGACGGAGCGAGTGGAACGGGAACCACTGCAGCTCGCTCGTCGATTACATCCCGCGGCCACGCAAGGCGCGTCAGACGCTGCGCCACCGATGGTGCCACATCACGCCACCCGGAATACTTGAGAGCGTGTACGATCTGCCCACCCGTGCCGGGTGAGACCCAGCAGTAGGATCGCGCCGCGCGCACGAAGGGAGGCAGATAGTCGCACCACTGACAGCTGTACCTGCCCAACGGGTGACCACACCGCTCGCATCTCGGGTACGGCAGCTCCCGCACGAGCGTCCAGCAGTGCCCGCAGACGATGCCCCTGTCGCCGTGCGGCACGAGGCGCTCGCAGACAACGCAACAAATGGGAAGAAAGAGTTCAACCAGTGCTCGGCCACTCGCCGCCGCCGCCGCCGCCGCCGCGGCGCCCGTCAGAGAGGACGCGCTTGGCGTTACTGGCGCCCGGTGGCCGCTTTCAGCGCTGTCCACATCACGTCCCGGTCGGGCTGCACACCAAACCATATCTCGAAGGCGGCCGCACCCTGCTCGAGCAGCATCGGCAAGCCGTCGCTCGCAATCCGGCCCTCCGCTCGCGCGAGACGAACCCACGCTGTCTCTCCCACCTTGTACGCGAGATCGAGGACAGATGCGTCACGGTCGAGCTGCTCAAGAGAAACGGGGAGATCGTCAGATTCGAGACCGATAGGCGTGGCATTGATCACAATCTCACCGCGTACGGGTTCGTCCTCACTCAGCGTTTCGGTGCGCGCAACATCAGAAAAGCGTGCGACGAGACGGTCGGCGCGTGCTCGGTTCCGCGAATAGATGCCGGCGCGGCATCCCGGCCATCGTTCGATCGTGGCCAGCACGGCTGCGGCGGCGCCACCTGCGCCGATGATCGCGAAATGCGCGTCCCGCGGCTCGTGTCCAAGCGTCGCGCGAACAAATGCGCCGAAACCAACGGGGTCCGTGTTGTCGCCTGCGAGATCGCCGTTGCCGGTGGTGTGGAATGTGTTGACCGCCCCGATGCGTTCGACGACAGGCGAGACGCTCTTCATGAGCCTCGCCGCGGCTTCCTTGTGCGGAATTGTCACGTTGCCGGCAGCGTGCTCGCTTGCCAGCGAAGCAACGGCTGCTTCGATCGCAGCCGGCGGAACGTCGAGCAATTCGTAGCGGAGCGGAATTCCGGCGGCTGCGAGAGCAGCATTCTGCATCACAGGTGACAGAGAGTGCGCCACTGGGTGGCCGAGTAGCACAAGCCGCCCGGGGAGCCTCACGCTGCCGGGATTCGCTCCAGAATTTCCTTCAGCTCGTGCTCGAGCTCGTCGGCCGTCGCACGGTAGTCGTTGAGATTGCCGCCGAATGGATCGGCGATTGACCGACCAGCTGCACCGCTCACGCCGTAGCCCGCGAAAAGATGGACGTTGGCGTTCGGATCCATCTCGCGCACCTGCGCCAGATGCGCCGGCGACATCACGAGCACGAGATCGGCGTTGGCGACAATCTCGCGCGTCAACCGGCGTGCCCTGTGACCCGACAGATCGAGATTGCGCTCGACTCCGACAAGAAGCGCTTCATCCGATGCCGGTGAGCGGTCCCACGCCTGAGTCCCGGCGCTCTCGACTGCCAGGTCGGTCCTGCCGGATTCGAGGATGAGGCGGCGCGCGATAGCTTCGGCCATCGGGCTGCGGCAAGTGTTGCCGGTGCAGACGAAAAGAATTCTCACGACCTACGTGTCGGCGACGATGTCCGGCACCACGGCTCTCAGTGTTGCAGCCGACACCGCGCCGGGCCGAATTACCCGCGGTCTCGGTCCGGTACAATCGACAACGGTCGACGGAGGTGACGGCAACAGCTGACCCCCGTCGAGCACGTGCAGCACGCCGCGAACAATCGACTCCCGCCATTGCTCGACGATCTCCGCGGCGTTCGTCGCGGCATCTACTCCGGGACGGTTGGCGCTCGTCGAGGTGATTGGCTCGCCGTACGCCTGCACAAGACGGCTCAGGCCGCGATGCGGCGTCCACCTGACCGCGATTCCGCCCTCGGGCCCGCGCAGCTGATCGGGGACGCGCCTTTCGCCGCCAGGGAGCACGAGCGTCAACGGCCCGGGCCAGAAGCGCGCGGCCAGCTGCGATGCGTAAGCGCTGAGATGTAATTCAAGACGTCCGATCATCTCGCTCGCGGCAACGATCAGGAGAAACGGCTTGTTGGGCGGACGGCCCTTCAGCTCGATCAGTCGGTTGACCGATTCCGTGTCCACCGCCCCGCCGAACCCGTACACAGTCTCGGTTGGATACGCAAGAACACCATGCTCTCTCAAATGCGATTTGGCGGCACCAAGCGCAGCTTCGACCTCCTCGTCCGACCAGAACGGGACGGCGCGCCCTTCAGATGTCATTCCGGCAAGATACTCAGCGCTTCAGCCAGCGCGAAATCCGTCTCGCTCGTGATCTTGATCGCGCGCTCACTCCCGGGCACGATCACGACTTCCATGCCGAGTCGCTCACACATCGATGCGTCGTCCGTCGCCGCTACATCAGCCGCGGCCGACTCGATGTGCGCCTGCTCGATGTGCGCCTGCTCGATGTGCGCCTGCTCGATGTGCGCCTGCTCGAGCATCTCTCGCGGAAAAGCCTGCGGCGTCTGTATTCTCCAGAGTCCACTGCGATCGACCGTCTCGAGAACCTTGCCGGCTTTGTCCGCGCGTTTCAGCGTGTCGACTACCGGAAGGCCCGGTGCCGCTCCGTGACCCTTTCTCGCTTCGCTGATGACACGCTCAATCATCGCGTTGCTCACCAGTGGACGTGCCGCGTCGTGCACTGCGATGATTCGTGCGAGATCGCCGATGTCCTCGAGCCCGTTCCGGACCGAGTCGCTCCGCTCGCGTCCGCCCACGGAAACCAGCATTCGCTCGGCGTCACACTGGAAGAGCCATGGCGGAGGGTCGCCGGCGTACTGCCTCGGAAGAACCACAACGACCATCGCAACGTCGGCCCGCTGCTGGAATGTCTGAAGGCTGTGGAGAAGCATGGGCTTTCCGGCGATCCACCTGAACTGCTTGAGCTCTTCGCCATCGGTCCGTGTGCTCGAGCCCGCAGCGACGATGATTACGCCGACGTCGGCCGCGCTCACTGGAACAGCTGACCGAAGAGATCACTCACGGTGCGAACTCCGCGAGGAGCGATTCCCTTTGGGAGCCGCGATGGAATAGCCCGCTCTGACATGTATGCCGTCGTCATTCCCATCTTTGCCGCCTCGGCCAGCCGCCGCTCCGATTGCGACACCGGTCGTATCTCCCCTCCGAGCCCGACTTCGCCAAGGAAGATGGAGCTCGAAGCGACCGGGCGGTCGTAAACGCTCGATGCCAGGGCTGTCGCCACCGCGAGGTCGCCTGCCGGCTCCTGTAACCGCACACCACCCACGACGTTCAGAAAAACGTCGAGCTGCGCGAACGAGATGCCGGCGCGCTTGTCGAGCACCGCCAGGAGCAGTGCGAGACGGCGGTTGTCGTATCCTGTGGCTACCCGCTGCGGCGTGCCGAAACCTGATTTTGCGGCCAGACCCTGAATCTCGATCAGCACCGGTCGGGTTCCCTCGAGAAGTGCGGTTACCGCACTTCCGGATGCGTGATTCATTCTGTCTCCGAGAAACAGCTCGGAAGGATTTGCCACCGGGTCGAGTCCGTTCTGCGTCATTCTGAAAACCCCGATCTCGTCGACGCTTCCAAAGCGATTCTTGATCGCGCGCAGCACGCGATGATCCAGATTTCCCTCACCCTCGAAATAGAGAACGGTGTCGACGATGTGCTCGAGAGTCTTCGGACCGGCGATTCCTCCCTCGCGCGTTACGTGCCCTACCACGAACACGGTCGTGCCCGTCTCTTTTGCGAATCTCATGAGCCTTGCCGCGCATTCGCGCACCTGACCAACGCTGCCCGGCGCGCTCTCGAGGTCGCCTGTGAAAACCGTTTGAATCGAATCGACGATCAGAACGTGCGGAGTGAGCTTTACCGCCGTTGCGACAATCGTCTCCAGAAGCGTCTCACCGAGGACGAGAACATCGCCCGCGTCGTCTCCCAGGCGGTCGGCGCGCATTTTTACCTGAAGTCCTGATTCCTCTCCGGACACGTAGAGTGTGCGGTGCCCCGCCTGCTGAAGGCGCGCCGCGACCTGGAGCAGAATCGTGGATTTGCCAATACCTGGCTCGCCGCCGACGAGCACCATCGAGCCGGGAACGATTCCACCTCCAAGCACGAAATCGAATTCAGCAAGTCCGCTCACCCACCGCGGCTCGGCTGCACCGACTATGTCCGCGAGCCGGCGTGGCGTCGCAACGTCGCCGCCCTCGCCAAGTGATCGCGCACCGCCGATTCGGCGCGCGGCGCCTTTCCCAGCTGATCCCGTCGAAGCTCGGGAGATCGATTCCTCGACGAGAGTGTTCCATTCCCCGCAGACATCGCAGCGCCCCGCCCATCGCGGATGGTCCGCACCGCAGCCGGTGCAGCGGTAGAGCGTCCTTGCCTTCGGGGTCACGCCGGAACAGCGCGGGGCGAATAGTTCTCGAAGCGGGTGAAAGTCTTGTTGAAGAACAGGTTCACGAGACCCGTCGGCCCGTTTCGCTGTTTGCCGACGATTATCTCCGCGCGGCCTTCGAGCGAATTCCCGTCTTTGTCGATCGGCCCGTCGTACACCTCCTGCCGATAGATGAACATCACGAGATCGGCGTCCTGCTCGATTGCGCCGGACTCGCGAAGATCGGAGAGCTGCGGGCGCTTGTTCTCACCCGTGCGCTGTTCAGGTGCGCGCGAGAGCTGCGACAACGCAACCACAGGCACGCGAAGCTCGCGGGCAAGCGCCTTCAGCGATCGCGATATGTAGCTGATCTCCTGCTGCCTGCTCTCCGTATTCGTCGGCCCCTGCATCAGCTGCAGATAGTCCACGACGATCATGCCGATGTTGTTGTCGATCTTGAGCCGCCGCGCTTTGGACCGCATCTCCAGCAGCGTCATCGCCGGCGTGTCGTCGATCCAGATTGGCGCGTGGCTCAGCATTCCCGCCGCGCGACCTAGCCGCACGAATTCGTCGTCGTGAAGCTTTCCCTTGCGAAGACGCTGGGCGTCCACGCGACCCTCCGAAGTCAGAAGCCGCTGAACGAGCTGCTCCTTGCTCATCTCGAGCGAGAAGAACGCGATGGGAACCTCGTTGTCGAGCGCGGCGTTTTGCGCAATGTTGAGAATGAACGCTGTTTTTCCCATGGATGGCCTGCCGGCGACGATGACGAGGTCCGACGACTGGAAACCTGCCGTGATGTCATCCAGATCCTTGAACCCGCTCGGCACGCCTGTAATCGATTCGCCGCCGCGCTGCAGGAGCTCGATCCGCTCCATGGTCGGCCAGAGGAGCTCCTTGATGCGCGTGAACCCTTCGGCTCCCCTGCTCTGGTTTACCTCGAATATCCTGTGTTCCGCGGCATCGAGCAGCTCGCCGGCGGGTGCGGCAGACTCGAAGGCCTCGCTGACAATCGCGGTCGAAACCTCGATCAGCCTGCGGCGAAGGGCTTTCTCCCGAACAATTCTGGCGTGATACTCGACGTTCGCCGCTGTGGGAACGGCGTCGACGAGAAAGCTGATGTAGTCTCGGCCGCCGCTTGCCTCGAGCTCGCCGGTGCGGCTCAGCTCTTCGGTGAGCGTGAGCGGATCGATTACATCGCCGCGGTCCGACAGGGTGACCATCGCCCGGAAAATCCGGCGGTTCCCCTCACGATAGAACATGCTATCGTCGACGTGCTCGTTGGCGCGCAGAATCGCGTCCTTGTCCATGAGCATCGCGGACAGCACGGCCTGCTCGGCATCCTCCGAGTACGGAGGGCGCCGCTCCGAGTACGGATCACGCCCTTGAGGGGCTATCGAGTATTCGACGGGCGAGCTTGACATCTTCCCATGTTGGGCGTTTCCATGCCGGATTCCGGAGCAGTGCCGCGGGGTGATACGTGACGACGAGCGGGATGCCGCGGTACTGATGCACCAGTCCCCGCAGCTTTCCGATTGGTGTCTTGGTGTCGAGAAGAGTTTGGGCGGCGAAGCCTCCGAACGCAACGATTACTTTCGGCTTGATGAGCTCGAGCTGCCTCACGAGGTATGGACTGCAGGCAGCCACCTCATCGGGCAGCGGGTTGCGGTTGCCGGGCGGGCGGTGCTTGAGAACGTTGCAGATGAAGACATCTTCGCGGCGCAGCTCCACGGCCGCGAGAATCTTGTTGAGGAGATTCCCGGCTGCACCGACGAAGGGCCGCCCGGTTTCGTCCTCTCTGCCACCAGGAGCCTCGCCCACGCAGACGAGCTGTGCCTTGGGGTTGCCTTCACCGGGCACGGGGTTCAGAGCCGTCTTGTAAAGGCGGCAGCGCGTGCATTTCGCCACCGATTTTTCGATTGCCTTGAGAGATGCGAGTCGCATGACGTCGTCATCAAAGAGTCCCGTACTGTCGGCCGGAGCCTCGAGGCCCTGAGTGGGGGCCAGCTTATCTCCGAGCACCGCGCGCCAGTCGCTTCCAGGCTCTTCCACGCCTGAAGACCTCGAGCCACCAGCATTGATCGCACCAATCGCCTTCATGACGTCGTCTACGGTCATTGTATCGAGCAGCAGCTCCGTCTCGCCCATATCCCGGCGTTGCTCGAGGTAACGGCGAAGCTGATCTCTAACGTCCACTCAGCAGCGGCTCCACGCGGTCGAGAATTGCATCAGCCAGCGCGACTTTCGTCATCAATGGAAGCCTTTCCGGCTCAGCTCCGGAAGTGACGATCGTCACCCGATTCGTGTCGACGCGAAAGCCGGCTCCTTCTTCCAGTGCATCGTTTACGACGATCATATCGAGCGATTTCTCACGAAGCTTGGCTTCGCCCTTTGCCAGCGCGTCGCCCGTTTCCAGCGCGAATCCAACAATTATTGCATGCGGCGGACGCAACGGCAGCGTTGCACGGAGAATGTCAGTCGTCGGCGAAAGGCGAATGGCCATCTCAGCCGAATCGTTTCGCTTGCTGATCTTCCGCTCGGCCTGCTTCGCGGGACGAAAGTCTGCCGGGGCCGCCGCCATGACC
>JALYJX010000183.1 GCA_030775065.1 Gemmatimonadota bacterium
TGCCTGTCCACTATCAGGAGGTAACCAACGCCCGATACACCCAGGTTCAGATCAATCCTGAGGGGGACGTCGCCGACGTGAAAGAGGTGGTTTGACTGCTGCGAACCACGATAGCAAGGCGTTCAAGAATACTCGTTCGTCCACGATTCATCACGGAGGCGGTCATGTTCAGACACGAAGATGGTGGGTCCCGGCGCGAGTTTCTTCAGCAGTTCGGGATCGGCGTTGCAGGAATGTGGGGCATAGAGACAATGCCGCTGGTGGACCACCAGTCGTCGAGCTCCTGCCCGCAACCTCCACACGGAGCGGCAAGGCCCTTTCGCCGCGACTGCAGGCCCATTCGTCCCCGACAAGTCGCCGATCGTCTGACGCCGGCGGAAGTGACACAGCTCAAGGCCGCTTATCAGGCAATGCGGGCGCTTGATACGAGCGATCCGACTGATCCCCGAGGTTTCACTCAGCAAGCCAACGTTCACTGTGTCTACTGTGCCACTACAGACGCCGCCGTACAGGTCCATGGGACCTGGAAATTCGTCGCCTGGCATCGCGCATATCTCTACTTCCACGAGCGCATACTCGGGAGGCTGATTGGAAACGAGAATTTCCGGCTGCCCTTCTGGGGATGGGACTCGGCGTCGTTTCACAGTTTACCGGGGCCGTATGTAACACCCAACGACGCGAGCAATCCTCTGTTCAACTCCACCCGCGGTCTCGCCCCCGGCGTTGCCCTGCCCGATGATGATGTGGGACCAACGGTAATCAACGATGTTCTCACTCTCGCCTCATTCGAAGAATTCGGCGGCACTGCGGCCGTTGCCGGTATACCTGAAGGCACACCCCATGGTGCGGTACACGTTGATGTCGGCGGCGACATGGGCTTCTTCTCGAGCGCCGCTCGGGACCCGATCTTCTATCAGCATCATGCTACGGTCGACAAACTGTGGTCCGATTGGAACAAGGCTTCTTCGAGCCACACAAATCCCACGGACACCGCGTTTCGCAATCTCAGCTTCACCTTCTTCGACGAGAACAAGGTATGGCGCTCAATTACCGCGGCCCAGGTGCTGGATCACGAGAATTCGCTGCGATATGTCTACGAGCCTTATCGGTTCTGGAATCGTTTCCTATGCTTGATATGGCGTCCCATTCCAATCGACTGGCGAGCAACGCAACGAATTGCGATCCCCAGGGCAAACCGAATTCTTGCCAACGCCGTAGCGGGACAAGTCCCGTTGCGTCTTCATATCCGGGCAATGCAGGTGCCGCGAGACCGGAGCACTGTATATCGGATCTACAGCAGCCAAGTTGAGGCACAGGCCGATCGCGGACCGGACAGCCCGGGCTATCTGGGCAATGTCGGGGTGGTCTTGAACGATCCGGAAAACAATCACGCCATTCGGGGTACCAAGAACGTCGTTCTGACGGTCACGCCGAGAGTACGGGCAGCGCTGGCACGTGGCGATGCCTTGCAGCCTTTCCTCGTCGACCGAAATGACAAGTCACGAGACAAGCGCCTGATTGCTTTGCGTGCTGCAGATGTGGCCTTCAGCGTCGGAGAAATGGATCGGGAGAGATGAATCTCGGGATAATGCTGCTCGGGCTGGCGATGGCCTGTATGACTGTTGGCCAGCCCGAGTCTGATCCGCGGCGATTTCGCCTCGATGTGCCCCCGCATGCCGGCTCGAAGCAGACGCATCTACTGCTTCGAGACGTTGCCGTGTCGCGCAACCGCCCCGTAGTTCTCCGGGTTCATGCGTTAGCCGCCGGTGGCGCCAAGGTATATCTCGGATCTACGGCCGTGCCAGGAATCGCGCCCGATGCGCCAGGAATGACCACGTTGAGCGTGCTCCGTATCAACGTAACAGCAGGATTTCGTCGGTGGTTTGAGGACTCGCCGGCGGCGCGCAAGGTCAACATCGAGATCAGATCCTCTGACGGCGGCGATAGCACGATGCAGCGCGCACGGTGGTCAATACGTGCGGTGGAGCTTGTTCACCCGGAGTTGTGATATCCGCTGCCGCGTCAACAGCGTAGAACGACATGACTTCTCCAAACGCGGACTCGCGAGCATCACCGGTACCGGCCGCATCGCCGACCTGAAACGGCTGCCGCCGGTATTATGCGAGCTCAGGGGAACCGGTTCATCAAGGAACTCCTGCGCGAAAAAGACATCCGCATCGGGACCAACAAAGATGATTTCGAGCTCAACCTCACCCACGCTATTGAATCGGGGAAGCTTGGCGTGGACGACGTGGAAAGGTGGATATTGGAACGAGAGGGGCCTGGATGAACGTTCTTTTCAACCAGAACTTCTCTACGGTTGTAAGATATGATGTTAGCGCCATCGCGTGAATCGGCGATGCGTTCGCGATTTGGACAGTAACTTCGCGCGAATTCGGCGCCTGCTGCCATCAAGTCGGTCTCCCTGCGCAATGTCGACTTTTAATCATGACTGCAAGGACGTTTCTCGATGCGGATTGCATCCGTCAATCACTCTCTGCCAAGTCGTTGCGTGAGCAACGCTGAGGTGCTCGAGATAATTAGCAGTAGCAATCGCCACCTCAGCGAGGCGGATCAGCACACTCTCGCCGACCGAGTGACGGAATTCTGGCGGGGAGCCGGTACGCGCTACCGATACTGGCGCGCACCGGGAGAGAGGCCACTCGACCATGTGGTTGCGTGCAGCCGCACCGCGCTCGCCCAGGCCAGCGTGTCACCTGCGGAGGTCGACCTCGTGGTGTACGTCGGTGTGGGCAGAGGGTGGTTGGAGCCCGCCATGGCTGTGGCGATCCAGAAGGAGCTGCAGTTGTCCAATGCGACAAGCTTCGATGTGCTCGACGCGTGCGCGAGCTGGTTGCGCGGTTTGCAGCTCGTGCATTCGCTGATGCGCAGCGGCACCTGTCGCGTGGCGTTGCTCGTCAACTGCGAGTTCAATCCGCTGGACTACCTGCGCCTTACGTTCGACGAGGTTTCCGACGTCGACAGGTTCCTTGCGGGGTTTACGATCGGCGAGGCTGCGACCGCAACTGTGCTGACGGCAAGCGCGGTCGATGACTTCCATTTCGTGTTCCGAACCTTTAGTGAATACGTCGATCTTTGCATGCTGCCGCTGCCCAACCACGCGGATTTTCTCCGCATCGACGGACAGGGATCCCAGGCGCCGCTGCAATTCTACGCCCACTCGCGCCAGCTCGTCGCGACGACGACACGCAAGATTTTCGAGGTCTTTCATGCCGACGGAAAATTGAGATCGGAGTCCTATGACGTTGTCTTCGGGCACGGTGCGAGTGAGCGCGCGGCCGATCTCCTCTGTCGAAAGCTGCAGGTGCCGTTTGAGCGGCTGATCCGCACTCATGCCTGCTACGGCAACACGATTTCCGCGTCGATTCCGCTCGCGATGAGTCTCGGCCTCGCCTCCGGCCAGGTGCAGCGCGACATGAAGTGTCTGGTCGTTATCGGAAGTGCTGGCATTACTGTCGGTTTAGCGTCGTTCACCTTTTAAGAACGAGGACTGCTATGGACCCCTTCAGAAAGGCGAACAGCGATGAGCCGGCGGAGCCGTCCGAAGTGTTAACCGATCCCAGCAGATCGGTGCCGACGACGATCAGAGGAGCGATCATCGCGCTCCTCAATCCCATCACCTTGTTCGCGTTCGTTCTCATGATGTCGGTGCTGTTCCTCATTGGCGCGGGATTGTTCGGCTGGGACAAAGGACAGATCCTCAACAGCTTGGCAAAGAGCGACTACGCGCGTGGCCTAATTACGTACTTGTTTGCTGTCGGCACGATCGGCATAGCTGTCGTGCTCGTGTTGTCCGCATTGCTCGGCGAGGACAGCATCAAGGAGAGATTTGCGCGTGGGAAGGAGGTGCTCTCCTTGCTGATCGGTGTTTTCGGCACGATGGTGGGTTTCTACTTCGGTTCACAGATCGCGACGGCAAACAGCCAAGTGGCTATGCAAGTGGCGGCGCCGTTGCTCTCGGACACCGCAGTCGCCGGCGGAGAGATGGTAACACTGACAACGCGTGCATACGGCGGCAAGGCGCCGTACATCTACGTAATCTCTGTAGACTCTGCGTCAGTGCCGGTGATTCAGAAGGCTGTAGGTACGGATGGCTGGATCCGGGAAGAACTGAAGACTCCAGTCGTTTCAGCGCCGCGCTCCTTTTTGATTCGCCTAGGTGTTAAGGATGCGTCCGGGGATTCTACTCTTGTGACCGGCACCGTCCGACTGAATCCGAAGCAGTAGAATCCGTCGATACGAGATTGCCGCGCACCTTACACTGAAGGAGCCAAAGCGGATAATGCATCCTTGAATTCCTTGAGGAGGCCGCCGGCGCCGCCAGCGGCATTGACCAGCGAATCGAGAACCGCATCAATCGCATCAACCATCTGCCTGAACCAGCCGCGTACAGAGACTTTTCCTTTCACCTGCTCCCAGCGCCGAGCGAGCGACGCAATGACGTTGAACTTGAAACGCAGCGCCCTCCCACGAAGGCCGTGCGCATCAACGCTTACTGGGCTGATGCGTGGTATGGCGTCACGAAGCGCACCCACCGCAAAGGGAATGTCCTTTGCCAGTGTCTCTGCGGCCATGGCATGCAACGTGGGATCGTGTTCCCAGAGGAAGCCGAACGCCTCCCTGTCGTCCACCACAAAGTTGAGGAATTTTTCGACATCACGAGAGAACTCGCTCAGCTGCTCAGCGCCAGGGTTTTGTACAGTGGCGAGGGAAAGGAATAGTTCGTCCATTGAGAAGCTCCGATGAGGTGCGCTTAGGTTTTTTTCGCCTCGTGCAAAAAGCGAAAGGGCTGCGCCGTTGCCAGCCAGCTGCCGGCGAGAGTTTTGTGCCAGATCGAGTTCTCGACGTGTTTCATGAACGCCGCCTGGCGCAAAAGACGGGCTTCATCGTCGACACGCTTTCGAATGACGTAACGGACTCTTCCCTTAGGGTCCAAAATCACTGTTGCCCCTCCGTAAAAGTCAAAACTGGGGCGGTTTTCAGAAGCGACGACCCTTCGGCGCTGAATGACCTCAGCAACGAGGTCGAACACGATCTGGCCATCAGGGCCGGCTCGGCGCGCGGTGCGGATGGATTCAACAATCGGACGCGCGAATACGTCGCCGCCCGGAATGGGTCGCCCAGGTGCAACTAGACCGAACTCCTTCAGGTTATTGGCGTCGCCGGCCAGCCGGGCAAACGCGCGCGCTTGACGCCGCAGCTCATAGTCGTCGGCAGGTCGTCCGGACTCACCTCGGAAACGAAGCATCCCAAAGCTCAACTCTGAACACTCCGGAATCGCGCGCTCAGGGGCACTCCACCGAACAGTATCCTCCGAGAGATTTCGCGCGCCTCGCGGATAAATCCCGTATTGCCGGAACGAATCGATAATTGTTTCTCTATAGAGCCACGGGTCGTCGGGTACCAGATCGAAGTCGGCGGAAATGATAGCGCGAAGATATTCTCCGAAAGTAAGGTCGAGCGGAGGGCAATAGTCGATCGCGCGAATACAGATTGTCAGGAACTGTGCGGCGAGTTTACGAGCTTTGGCGGTCAGCTCATCAACAAGCAAGTCCGGGAGCTCCCCAGCCGGAAGGACGCCGGTCCCACCCGTTGCTAGTCGTATCGATCGTTCCGTCTTTCGCTCATAGATGGTGGCGAACGCGCCGAAAACTGCGGCAGCGAGAACCTCGCCTCGCTTATGCGGCTCCTCCGAATCCTCGTGCTGCCTGCCAGGCTCGAGTATCGCTGAGCGAAGCGCCGTTGTGCGTCCGATACTTTGGGAAAACTGGAGCGCGATGTTCGTCAGGAGGCTTGATCCAAGAAGGCTACCGTGACTCTTTCGGAGCCCGGCGCGTACAACATTTTCGTAGGTGAATCTCTGCAACAGCGCGACAAGGTCGGCAAAGGCTTCATGAAATGCGTAAACGTCGGCATTCGTCGGCGTCAACAGGTGCGCTCGCAAACCGTCCAGGAGAGCGTGGGACATTTCATGCACGACGACGTCGTGCTGCAATGCCGTATAGACAAGCCCGGAAGGGAGGTTGTTTCCTTCGACCTTGCTTGAAGCCACGAACGCACCGAATCTGAGCTCTCCGGCTTGAGGGTCGTAATAGGCATTTCTGTCCTCACCATAGCTGGAACGCACTCGGAGACGCGTAAGCGTTTCATCTGTGCTGCCCCGGGTAAAGCCCCACGTCAGATCCCTGCCAAGCGCTTGGCGAAAAGCCACGTAAGTTGTCGTACACACTGCGTAAACCATTTGCGCCCGAAATCGCGAATCGGCAGCCGACGGCGCTAATCCCTGCTCGAGCAACAGACGGGGATCATCGAGATTGAGGCTTGGTCTGGACGGCCCCTCGGCCTCGTCTCCTGCCCCTTCATCGATTACTTCGATCAGCTTGCTGCGAGGCCCGGGTTCGAGTGGCTCATACGGGACGTTGATCGTGGTCACAGACCCATCCCTGCGCGAGACCGAAGGGTCGAGCGCAAAAATGCGCAACGGCCGGTAAAGCGGTTCGCCTGGCTCCCGCTCGTGTGCACCCGCGAAAGCTGACCGTACTGCACGCGGAGAAATGTCGCACTCGACGTAATCCAGCTCGACGGAATCTTCGCCACCAACAGCAGCTTCCGATTTGCCCATGCGCGTTTGCGCAGCTGCAGCCGACGCCGGTGGTGTCGTCGCTTCCGGATGTTCGAGACTTGCCACTATCAGATCGCCAATAAGCCACTGAGAAAAGGCGCCGCTTCATCGAGTGGCCTGGCATCTAGCGATGGAGTTTGCGCTCGAACGGAGCCGAATCGTTCGATCAGCCGGTTATTAAACTCGAGATTGGTTACCGGCCCCCGCAAAGCCGATAACAGATCAATCGCACGAATCGTGAAGTCTCCATGGCCTTGATGCTCCAGTGCTTTTTCCGTCGGCTGGGCGGCTGAGAAGTTCACCCAGCGCAAATCCTCGCGCTTGAAGAAAGACCGGCTTGCTGTTGTTCGGGTCCTATCCATCTCAGCCCTGAACATTCGGTGGACATTCTCCAACTCGTCACGTTCCGCCCTGGATGTCTTGAGAAATCGTGCGCGGCCAGCCTCGATTATTCGATCCACTTCTTGCGAGTCAGGTGTAGGAAGCTCAAAAACCCGCGTGACGGATCCCGAATGGCAGCTGTCGATGAAGCATGTCAGATTCACACCGGCCTTGATCTCCGATAGTACCGCTCGAATGTCGTCATCCAGGACGAACGCTCCGTTCTCAAAATCAAACGTCACGAGGGCTTCATCGGTGTCGTCTTCCTCATCCCCATCGATATCCGCAAGTTGATAACCGTGACCAGCGAATTGGAAGGCCAGAATATCCCCGGGTCGCGAATCGGAAATCAGTTTTCGCAAACT
>JALYJX010000184.1 GCA_030775065.1 Gemmatimonadota bacterium
CGCGTCATGAGCGACGAGCGGGTGGCAACAGTAGTCGTGTTGTTCCTCGCTCTATCCGCCCTCGCGGTCGCGACGGTAGTTGCGACTCTCGTCCGCCGCCTGAATATCGCCGCCACCGAAGCCGGAGAAGCCGTTCGATACCGCGACCAGATGCTCCGCGTCGTCTCGCATGACCTCAAGAATCCTCTGCAGACGATCGGCATGGTCGCCGATCTGTTGGCGACCACTCCTTTGCAGGACCACGACCGCCGGCGCTACCTTGCGATCATATCGCGCGCCGTCGAGCGGATGAACCGGCTGGTTCACGATCTGCTCGACGCCGCGAGAGTCCAGTCGGGCCACTCGCTGCCAATCAACCGCGCGCTCGTCACGCCTGACGCAATATTCACCGAAGCCTCCGAGCTTCTCGATCCGCAGGCACGCGCCAAAAACATCAAGCTCACCTGGGACGCGGATAGCGCGATCGAGCCGCTGTCGGCCGATCGCGATCGCCTGCTGCAGGTTTTCTCAAACCTTGTCGGCAATGCGTTGAAGTTCACGCCCGAGGGTGGTCGAATCGATGTCTCCGCAAAACCCGATAGCGCCCGGCGAGTGCTGTTCGAGGTTAAGGACACGGGCCCGGGAATCGCGGCCGAAGATCTTCCGCGCCTCTTCGAGCCTTTCTGGCAGGCGCACGACGCAGCCAGTCTCGGGACGGGGCTCGGTCTGTCGATCGTTCGAGGAATCGTCGAGGCACACGGTGGAAAGATCCATGTCGAGAGCCAACCGGGCGAAGGCTCGACGTTCACATTCGCGATTCCAACGACCAGACAATCGCTTGAAGGCTCCGCTGCGTGAACCATCGACGCCTATCGCGCGATTCGCGAAACGCGCGCCCACCCCGCAGACTCCCTCACTGTGCCTTCCTGACTGAATCGCTGAGAACGCGAACTTCGGCGGCGAGCGAAGCGATGTCCGACCTCAACCGATCGAGTCCCTTCTGTCCGGCAATCTCTGCATCGTCTCGATCCGCGTCGCGGCCCAGAAAAAACGTCGCCAGAGAAGCGGTGACGTACCCCCAGATGGCGAACGCGTACAAGGCTAGAAGAAAACATAAAATCCTGCCCTCCAGCGACCTCGGCCAGAAATCAGAGCCAAGTGTCGTCATGACCATCGCTGTCCACCACAGTGATGCAGTGAAGTCCACAAAGCCCGCCGACCCAGCGAGATCGCGCTCGAAGGCGTACATACCGGCGGCTCCGGCGAGCATGACGACCACGGTGAGCGCTGTGACGTAGCCAAACCCCCGGCGGTGCAATGCCCGGCGCAGACTGTTCATGCTGCGGTTTACTGAGGTGACAATTCGAAGGAGGCGAAGCCCGCGGGTAGCACGAAGTACCCGCATGACGCGAAAGAACCGCAGCACTCTCAGCGCCGGAAGAAACAGCGACAGCCCTACTAACCAGTTCCTTCGCAGATAGCCGCCCCTGTCCGGCGCGAGTATCAATCGCAACGTGAAATCGATGATGAAGATCACCCAGATTGCGGCGCTCACCGCGGCCAGTCCGGGAGAAAGCCCGTGCGCAAGCTCGACGACCAGCAGAACAAGCCAGACGAGACCGAGTAACTGCATTGGTCTCTCTATCCACTCCTCCAACTGTTGCAGAGCATTCGCTCGCTCTGGGGCATCGGCCGCGTCGACTGTCCGGTTCATGCGTGACACCTTCCATTACAAGGGGAACAATTCTGTGGGCAACGCCGAACATGTGATTTGGGAGGGCGCGAGCGCAACACGGCAGGATTGAGCATGGTAGTCGCGCCGTGGGCGTCGCAGGTGGTCGAGTTCGGCCAGGTGCTGATTCTTCTCGTGGGGTGCGTGTGCTGCGCCGTCACAGCCCTGACCTGCGCTAATACACCTCCTCCCATCGCTTCGACAGGCGCGCTGCTGAATCGATGATCCCGACCATGCTGTAAGTCTGGACGAAATTACCCCACTGCTCGCGCGTCGACGGATCGATGTCTTCAGCGAGGAGACCGTGCGCATTCCGGCAGGCAAGAATCTCCTCGAACAGCGCGCGGGCTTCTTCAATTCTTCCTGTTGCCGCAAGCGCGTTGATGTACCAGAAGGTGCAGACCAGAAACGCATTCTGCGGGACGCCGAAGTCGTCCTCGTCGGTGTAGCGGTAAATGAAACTTCCCCGTCGCAGGCGATGCTCGATGGCCGCAATGGTTCCGAGAAATCGTGAATCGTCCGCGGCGATGAAGCCAACGTCGTTGAGTCTGAGAAGGCTTGCGTCGAGCGAAGCGCCATCCAGCGTGGCGGTGAAGCTGTTGAGCTCGGAATTCCATGCGCGCTGCATAATCTCCTCACGCATACGTTCAGCGGTCGACTGCCAGTGCTCTGCTCGCGCGATGAGGCCAACATGCGAGGCTATTCGTGCCAGGCGGTCGCAGCCCGCCCAGCACATCACACTGGAAAAAGTGTGAACCCGCTGCACACCTCTCAGCTCCCATATGCCCGCATCAGGTTGGTCGAACAGCTCAGCGGCGCTTTCGCCTAGCACCTCGAGACGCGAGAACAGCTCGACATCGCCGCGTTTCTCGAGCCGCTCGTCGAAGAACACGTGCGGCGCCGCAAGAATCGCCGAACCGTAAACGTCGTGCTGAACCTGATGGTATGCCTGATTTCCGACACGCACCGGACCCATGCCACGATAGCCGTCCAGAAACTCGACCTCGATCTCTTCCGGTACTGGCGCGCCTGTGATCGTATAAAGCGGC
This sequence comes from Gemmatimonadota bacterium, assembly GCA_030775065.1. Lineage (GTDB taxonomy): Bacteria > Gemmatimonadota > Gemmatimonadetes > Gemmatimonadales > Gemmatimonadaceae > UBA4720. The sequence continues at coordinate 2,761 of JALYJX010000184.1, forward strand.
TTGAGCCGGCGGTCGCTCACGCCGGCAATAATGTTCAGCGTGAACGCGAGGTACCGCTCCATTATTCGCGTTGCTCCGAGGCGGTTTAACGCATTGACGACGAAATAGGCGTCGCGAATCCAGCAGAACCTGTAATCCCAGTTGCGGCCAGTCCGTGGAGCCTCGGGTATCGATGTTGTCACCGCGGCGATGATCGCCCCGGTATCCTCGAACACATTGAGCTTGAGGGCAATCGCCGCACGGATTACCGCGTCCTGCCACTCGAACGGAATTGCCAGCGCGCGAACCCATTCACGCCAGTAGGCAATCGTCTCCTCGAGCATGTGACGCCCAAGCTCCACGACGCTCTCATTGACTGTCTCGTCAGGCCCCAGTATCAGACTGACCGGCCCATCGAGAAAGAATACCGTTTCCTCGGCAATAGCGGTCGTCGGAACGTTGCTCGTGAGCCTGAGTGTGATTCCGTCGCCCATATAAGCAACGTGATTGCTGCCGCGTTTCAGGGTCATCGGCTCGCGCCCGTACCCGCGGGCGGGCCGCAGCAGAACTCGGATGCGCGGGTTACCTGATAGTGGCCGCAGCTGACGAATCAACATCATCGGCGCGAAGATCCGGCCATACTGCCTGTACCGCGGCGCGAAATCGGTGATCTCCACCGATCCGCCGCTCGCATCGAACACTCGCGTGCACAGGACGGGAGTGTTGCGGACGTATTCCTGCTCCGTTCGCTGAGCGTTCTCGACCTCGATGGAGAAATGCCCGAAGTCAGCACTGCCTGTTCGCTCACTACGGAGAAGCGAGCAAAAAGTCGGATCTCCATCAAACCTCGGAAAACAGCACCACCCAATGCGCCCGCTGCCGTCGACCAGAGCGCCGATGTTGCCATTGCCGAGCAAGGCCAGATCCCGCAGGGTCATTGATGCTCCGAGCCTGGATACCCGATTGATTCTTCGCGCTCCGTCCCTTCAGCCAACCAGCGTCTCACCTGGCTCACCGTTGTCAGCCTGAAGCGAGCACACGTTGGCCCTGATCCAACCTTGATAGAGTGGCCCGCCATTTCATTCACGATCGCAAACCCAGCCTCGTCTGTCAGGTCGTCGCCTACAAACACGGGAGTGCGGCCCGCAAAAGGATCCGTCGTCATGAGTCTTCTGATTACCTCTCCCTTGTCGGCACCGACAGGCTTGAGCTCCACGACACGCTTCCCCTTCTGAATTACGAAATCCGGAGCGTATTTCGCCCCGAGCGAGCGCAGGAGCGTGTGAGAATAGCCCGCAAGCGCCGGAGCCATTCGATAGTGGAGCGCAATTGACATCCCTTTGAATTCCGCCACCAGTCCCGGGCGTCCTGCTATCGAGCTGCTGAGCTCATCACGAAGGAGGCGAAGCGCCTCTTCGGGAACAGGATGCGACGTGATGTTTCCGCCCGCAACTCTAAGCTCGAGTCCATGTTGTCCGGCTACGGATATCTCCGGTAGATCAAAGATCCGATCAACATCGCTGATGGCTCGGCCGGTGATCAGCGACACGGCCCCGCCGGTGAGCACGTGGAGTCGCGCTATTGCCCTCAACAGCTCATCGTGCACGATGATCCGCGATGGGAGAGAGGCAATCTCAACAAGGGTGCCGTCGATATCGAAGAACCAGGCCCACTCCATGCTGGCCGGCGGCGGTTTCCCGACACGCGCGCCGGAGCGTCGCACGTCAGGCCGACGATCCACTCGCGCTGCGGAGGGAGACAGAGTCATCGCCCTGAGCTGCACCCGCGCCGTCCGGCGTGCTTCCGAGGACGCGGCCACGGCGGCGCAGGGCCGCTGCATCGATCAGCATTCTTCCCGCCCAGCGGTAGACATTGAACTCACGGATCAGCGAGCGCATCAGCTGCATTCTTGTGCGCTGCCACGGCTTTGGCATCGTCAGCGCGGTATTCAGTGCCGATGCACACTGCTCGACGTTGTACGGATTCACAATCAGCGCCTCAGGAAGCTCGCGTGCGGCACCAGTGAACTGACTCAGTATCAGAACGCCGAGCTCGTCGTCTCGCGCGGCGACAAATTCCTTCGCCACGAGATTCATTCCGTCGTGCAGGCTGCTGACGAAACAGAGGTCGGCAGCCCTGTAATAGGTGTAAACCTCCGCCGGCTCGTGGTGCTGAACCAATAGGATTATCGCCGGATGCACGCCCCGGTCGAATCGGGTATTGATTCGAGTTACCAGCGTGCGAACCCTCTGCTCATAGCTTTGATAGTCTTCGATGCTCGCGCGCGTCGGCGCGGCGATCTGAACAAAAGTGAACTGGCCAATCCAGTCGGGATTCAGCTCGAGAAGCCGTTCGACTGCGCGGAATCGCTCCTCGATGCCTTTCGTGTAGTCGAGTCGATCGACCCCGACGCCGATTCGGTGATCGCGCGGAAGACTGTGGCGGTTTCTGACCTCCTCGCGGCAGACATCCACTGGCTTCTCGATGAGCTCCCTGTCAGGTGGCCATTCGATGGATATGGGATATCTCTTGATTGCAGTGGTCTGCTCCCGGTGCGACACACTGAAGGTCTCGCGGTCCACTCTCGCCTCGACGAGCCGGTCGACCGTGTCGACGAAATTGTTGCAATGGAACTGGGTGTGAAAGCCGAGAATACTGCTGCCCAGCAATCCGTCGAGCAGCTGCTCCCGCCACGGACATATTCCGAACGCCTCCGGGTTTGGCCACGGAATGTGCCAGAACGTGATGATTGTCGCGGCGGGAAGCACTTCGCGGATCATTCGCGGGAGCAGGGCAAAATGGTAGTCCTGGATGAGAACGATTGGATCGCTGCCTTTGCTCTCCGCAACTGTCGCTTCGGCGAACTTCTTGTTCACGTTCCTGTACTGCTCCCAATCCTTCGCACGGAAGGTCGGGCGAACGTGAGCAATATGACACAGCGGCCAGAGCCCTTCGTTCGCAAAGCCGTAGTAGTACCCGGCTTCCTGTTCGCGTGAAAGCCATACACGACGCAGAAAATACGCGGGATCGTCGGCGGGCACGCCGAGCCGATCGTGATTGTCGACGACCTCTTTGTCCGCCGAGCCGCTGCCGTGCGCTACCCATGTCCCCGAACAGGCACGCATGATCGGCTCGACCGCTGTTACCAATCCACTGGCCGGTCGCTGGATCGCGATGTGGTCGCCCTGACGCACATGGATGTATGGCTCGCGATTGGATAGCACGATCACCTGCTGCCCGCGGAGCTCTCGATGAAGGATTTCGCGCAGCGTGTCGGCGCTCCACGCCAGCTGCTCTTCGTCTCGGAATCGATGCTCAGCCTCGAGGTCGCGAATGAGAGCGCGCAAGTCGTTCGCAATGGGCTGCAGCTCTGCCGGACCCGTCGTCAGCAGTCCACGAGACTCGTCGCCTCTCAAAATTGCGCGAAGCCCGGAGATCCACCCTCTCCAGCTGAGCTGGGCGATGACGACCGTGATGATGGAAACAACAGCAGCGAGCCCTGCAAACAGGTAGAATAGATATCGCCGCGTCTCGTCGCTGCGCCTCGTTATGAAGCTGATGTCGTGCAGCAAAATGAGCCGCGCGTTCGGGCCGATGGCGGTCTCGAGGGACCGGACCGAAACGAGGAGCGGGCCAGCGTTCGTCTTCAATATTTCGCCGGGCACGGCGGCGTCTGCCGCGAAACGATCGCAACGTATGTCGGCGGGAAATCCGGCGCTGCCCACAACCCGGGACGACGAGCTCGGGCATAACCCGATGCCATACAGCCGCTCGTCACGCACGATACGTGTGAAGTATTGTTGAACCGCCCCGGGATTACCCGACGCGACGAAAGCTCCAAGGGGCCCGTCGATGGCGTTGGCAATGAGGCTCGACCTGAGGTCCAGATCTCTGGTGAACCATTTCAGGGTGAGCCGATCCACGAGCGGAATCACGGCGTACGCCAGCGCCACGAGTGCAAGTGCCAGCGGAACGATGAAGCGAAGAGAAAGTCTCATTCGAGCCGTTGCGGCTGCAAATGCGCTGCCATAGGTCGGTTCTACGCAATCATCGCGGAATCTGACCCCGCAACGCCGTGTATTGCGATGCCGGCGTGCCACCGGCGCGGGCCTACCAGGACGGGGCCAGCGCCGATGACAGGCTTGGAATCCTGTCGAACTCCCGCTCAAGGCGACCCGAATGACCGCGCCGCCCGGGACGCCGAAAGTGCCGCCGCCGAGAGGGCTCCCGGCGCGACCAGAGCGACTCTCGAGGCGCCTGTGTATTTCTCGTTCGATGGCTTCGACCTTGACGCCGAGGCTGGCAACGCGCTCGACGACAAGATCCACATTCTACAGCAAAACCCAGGGGTACGCATTCTAATATCAGGCCATTCGGACGAGCGTGGCTCGGACGAGCGTGGCTCGGACGAGCGTGGCTCGGACGAGCGTGGCTCGGACGAGCGTGGCTCGGACGAGTACAACCTTTCGCTCGGCCCGCGGCGTGCTGCCGCCGCAAGGCGGTACCTTACACAGAATGGAATCGATGGCTCGAGGGTCGAGCTGGTCAGCTATGGCGAGGAACAAGCCCTGTGCCGCACGACGGGCGAGGACTGCTGGTCACGAAACCGGAGGGCAGTGTTCGCAATCACAGCGGGAC
>JALYJX010000185.1 GCA_030775065.1 Gemmatimonadota bacterium
CGCCGGTGCATCCACTCCGCCACCGCCTCGGCCGATTCGACCGAGAGCCCGTGGGAATAGTAGGCCTCAGTGTACTCGTTGGCACCCTGGAGCTTGTCGAAATGGTGAGTCGCTTCGTTCCCGACAGTCACGATCTGGAGCGGGACAACGTCCACATCTCCCGAATCTACAGATCTGATGTAATCCGCGAGGCAAAGGCGCTCGCGTCCGACCATCCTCGGGAAATGGAAGCGTGCGATCTCGCGCAGTGACGCGCCGTCGCTTGAGTACGCGGCGGGATCGTAGATGATGACGTCGTTCCCCTGCGACTGCGCCGGAAAATATCCGTAGACCGCGGCCGGCTTGATCCATCCGTTGGCTTTCGCGTCGGCCTTGAGCCGAGCGAGTACGGGCTCGAATTCGTTCTTGATCGTCGAGTCGTACTGCTCACCCGATCCGCGTGCTCCCCACTGGAGACGGTAGAGCTCGTCGAGGTCGAGCAGCTCGAACACCTCTTCTATAGGTATGTCGCGCAGCACGCGCGTTCCCCAGAATGGCGGGCTCGGGACCGGATTGTTCGCTGCCACGTCACTCCGCGCGCCGGCGTCGTCGCCAACGGCGATGTCCTTGCCGACGGTTGTGCGGAGGAAGACGTCATTACGCGCATCCGTGAGATTTTTCTCGACGAACACGTTGCGCTGCTTGGGATCCTGGAGAGTGTCCATCGTCTCCAGTCCCTCGAATGCGTCCTTGCAGTAAAAGACGCCCGCGTCGTACGCGCGCTCGTCCTCGACGAAGAGAGCGCGCCGGCCGAATCGCCGATTGATCGCCGCGCCGCCGATCATCACCGGGATACTCATCCCGCGTTTGTCGAGCTCTTTGACGCAGAGCGGCATCTGCTTCGAGGTCGAGACCAGTAGCGCGCTTAGTCCAATCGCGTCGGCGCCAACTTCGACCGCCTTGTCGAGAATCGTATTGACCGGGACTTGTTTGCCGAGGTCGAAGACAGTGTAGCCGTTGTTGGAGAGGATCGTGTTGACGAGCGATTTGCCGATGTCGTGCACGTCGCCGTACACCGTCGCGAGGACGACCTTCCCCTTGGTGTAGCCTTCGGCCTTCTCGAGGAACTGCTCGAGGTGCTTCACCGCTTTCTTCATCACCTCGGCCGACTGGAGCACGAAGGGAAGGATGAGCTCGCCGGCGCCGAACTTGTCGCCGACCTCCTTCATTGCGGGCAGCAGAACTTCATTGAGCACCCGCACGGGGTTCTCGCGCACGCCGGCCGCATCGAGGTGATCTTCGATCCCTTCCTTTTTTCGATGGAGGATCATCCAATGAATGCGCTGGTCCTCGGTTAACCCTTCTAAAGGATCCGCCTTATCCGCTTGATCCGCCTGATCGCTTTTCTCGCTCTTGGAGAAATATTCGATGAATCGTTGGAGTGCGTCAGCGCGTGTATTGAACACGAGATCGTTGGCGAGCTCGCGCTCGGACTCGGAAATCTCGGCATACGGAGTTATGTGTGCAGGATTGACGATGGCAGCATCCAATCCGGCGGATACGCAGTAGTGAAGGAACACGGAGTTCAACACGGACCGAGCTTCTAACGTGAGCCCGAAGCTGACGTTGGAAACGCCGAGTATCGTGGACACACCCGGAAGCTCGCGCTTGATGAGCCGAATGCCCTCAATCGTCTCCTTAGCGGAGTCAATCCACTCAGCGTCACCGGTCGCCAACGTGAAGGTGAGCGCGTCGTAGATGATATCCTCAGGTGCCAACCCATACTCATCTACTACTATAGAATAGATCGCTCTCGCGACCTCCAATTTCCGTTCGCGGCTCTTGGCCATTCCGATCTCGTCGATCGTGAGTGCGATGACCGCCGCGCCGTGCGTCTTGACCAGGGGCACAACTGCATCGATGCGGACTCGGCCGTTCTCCATGTTGATGGAGTTGACGATGCCGCGTCCGGGGATGTGCTCGAGTGCCGCCTGGATGACGTTGGCTTCGGTGGAGTCGATGACGAGCGGCGTCTCGACCGACATCGACAGCAGCTTGACGACATTCGACATCTGCTCAGCCTCATCGGCCCGTTCGGTGAGAGCGACGCAGACGTCGAGAACGTGCGCGCCTGAATCCACCTGATCGCGCGCGACCTCGAGGATTCCCTCGTAGTCGTCGGCGAGGAGAAGGCGCTTCACCTTGCGTGAGCCCTGCGAGTTGACGCGCTCGCCGACCAGGAGCGGTGGCGGATCCTGGTGAAGGGTGATCGCGCGCATCGCGGAGCTGACGCGCGGGACATGATGGTGTCGTGTGCGCCGAGCGACTTTGCGATTATTGGTATCGGGGGGGGCCCCCCGCGCGCCATTCTTCGATTCCACCGCGCGCACCGCTTTGACGACCGCATCGAGATGCTCCGGTGTTGTTCCGCAGCATCCTCCTACGATCCGAACCCCAAAGTCCCGGACGAACTCGGCGAGCGCTTCGGCCATCGGCGCCGGCTCGAGCGGATACACCGCTTCGCCGACGCCGGTGTTGAGCGGCAGACCGGCGTTGGGAATCACCGACAGCGGGAGCGTCGCGTTCTCGGAGAGATAGCGAATCGGCTCGCGCATGTGCTCGGGCCCGGTGGAGCAGTTGAGCCCGATGACATCGACGCCGAGCGATTCGAGAGTCGTCATGGCGCTGGCGATGTCGGTGCCGAGGAGCATGCGCCCGCTGACGTCGAGCGTGACTTGTGCCTGGAGCGGGATGCGGCGGCCGAGCTCTTTAAAGAGCTGCTCGATTCCGGCGACCGCGGCTTTGACCTCGAGGATGTCCTGCGACGTCTCGATGAGGAGGAGGTCGACGCCTCCTTCTATAAGGTATGCGGCCTGGTCGTGGAAATTCCGCGAGAGCTCGTCGAAAGTGATGTTGCCGAGTGCGGGGTCGGAGCTCGAGGGGAGCATGCCCGTCGGGCCCATCGATGCGGCGACGAACTTGGGCTTGTCGGGTGTGGCGTATTTATCGGCGGCTGCGCGTGCGATCTGAGCGGCAGCGATGTTGATGTCGCGGACTTTGTCGCCGAGTCCCCATTCCGCGAGTCGTCGCGGTGTCGATTGGAAGGTGCAGGTTTCTACGACGTCGACGCCAACCGCGAGAAATGATTCGTGGATCGACTGAATGACGTCCGGCCGGGTGAGGACGAGGTTGTCATTACAGCCTTCGAGCGATTTCCCGCCGAAGTCCTCGGGGGTGAGGTTGAAGCGCTGGATGCTCGTCCCCATGGCACCGTCGTAGATGAGGACGCGCTTTTCGAGCTCTCGGAGGTAGGGCGAATCGACTTGGGGACGTGCCATTGGTCTTACCGGATACGAAAAAAGCCCGCGAGTAGGCGCCGGGCGAGCGCTTTAGCGGAATGTTTAACGTGGCCGCAAGTTGCCTTAAATCGCCACGGAGAACAGAACTAGCTAGAACTATACCGTGGGTTGGAGCATCGGGCAAGATTGGGCACGATGCAACCGCTTGCAAAGCAAGCTTGAGAACCGCAATTGTGTACTTCGAGGTATTTGAACTTCGCGCATCATGCGACAGGCGCCACCACGTCGGCTACTGATCGCCAGGTGTGTTAGAATAAACTGTTAGAGCAAAGGCATTCTTGGAGAACGGTCATGGGCGTGATGCTAACCATAGAGAATCAACAAACCGGCTGGGTCACATGGCACTACGTACGAGTGGAACTTTCCTCTCCCGGGATACTTACCTGCGAAGCGTCTGTGACAAACGTGTCGGCAAATAGCCCGGCGTGCATTGTCAAGGTTGAGTTAAACGGGGATGACTCGGAGCAGGTAGAGTTCAGGTTCTGGCTACAAGCTGGTAAGAGCGAAGTTGTGCGACTCAAGCAAGCTACAAAAAGCGGCGCCGGCACCGTTCGCGCCATCGATATCGATGAAGAATGACCCCGCGTGGGCATACGCTTTTTCGCGATGCGGCGACTAAGGCCGGCTGGATCTGAACAAGAGGCGCGATACCGTAGCGGTGTTGGGCCGACATCTATCGCAAGGCGCGCAAAGTATAGCGAACGCTGCGAGACGCTACCCGTTAAATCCTTGCACCGTCGGCACGTGGGGCGCCGAGCTTGTCTCGAAGATCGTCTACGATTCGACGCGCCGTTTGCTCAAATTCAAGGCGGGTTTGCCACACCGTGTCTCTAGCGGGAACGCCTGCGAAGAGCTGCACGTGAAAGCGCAATGAATTTGTGGTGCCAGACGGACGAACGGTCACATGGTTTATCTCAGACCCAAAACAGAAGCGGATGCCTTCGTCGGGGAAGCCCGGCCAGTTGTTAGCATCGTCGTACTTGCCGGTGGGGTAAGTAACCGCCGTCGTCACAATCCTCCCACCGATCTTCAATCTTCCACTATCAGACTCTTTGTGCAATGCAAGCGCCGACTCGAGAATTCGCCGCTTCTTGCTGCTTCCTTGTAAACCCGGGAACTCTCCGTCAATTGGATCTGGCTCGTAATAGTTTACAAACAAGCCAACCTCCGGATCGCAATAAACATGATCTGCGAGGAGACTGAAAATGTCGGTGTTTTCTCGTTTTGCATATGCTGCAATCTCAGTCACAAGTAGCGCAGCGAACGTTCCATCCTTATCGCGAACATGCCCGCCATCTCCCAGACTTCGTTGAGGATTGGCTGGAGGCCCACCGAGGATCGAAAATCCATTACTCTGTTCGAGGGTTGCGACGTTGAAGCTTCGCCCCTCATCCATGCGGGTTGTATCATAGAAGACGAGGTCACATTCCCCGCTAGGTTCGCCGGGCAGCCGCGTCCGCGGCGGACGCCCTTCGTTGATCTTTGGGATCTTGTCTCCACGCCAGACAGCTGCAACGCCATTCGAAAGCCATCCAAATCCAACCCACGTCTTGAGAACGCCAAGCCCATTTCTCCGGGCGACCATAGCGACCATATCGCTCGTAGTATGACTCAGGGCAATGAACTTTTTGTCGGCGTCCGGAATGCGTCCTGATTTCTCGCGTTCGAATTGCAAACGGTACCAAAGAACGAGCGCCCACATATCGTCGGCCGGAACGAGCACGTGATGGGGTGTTGCCCGAACAGATGGCTGCTGTTCAAGTAATTTCGCATAATCACCCGGGGGCTTAACGACCACCCCGCATCTGTCAGCGTCCGGGTCGGTTCCGATCAGCAGGTCTGCATCATTCCAGGATATGAACGTGTGCTCCGACCTGTCTCTCGCGAGCTCCGCAAGAGCGATCTCAGCTGCCCGCGGATCTCCCGGATCCGGTTGCTGTTCCAGCCCGGCCCGGTGATCAAATGCGGGGAAGAGTCCATTCAACGGATCCAAAGACCGGATCGAGTGGACCTGCCGACATCCTAGTTCGCGGAGGATTCGCGGCACGGCGCGCCGGCCGGAACCATTGAACGCGGCGTACACGATCTTAAGATCGGCGCCTCCTTCCATTTCGCCATTCGCTTCTTTCCTCTGCAAAAAGCTCTTGATGTGATCGATGTGAAGGGTGTGCATGTCAACTAAATCGGCATCGCGACCGTAGTATTCCGCTTCAGGGAGGCGGTGGCTACCACCCAAGAAATGCAGCCGTGCCAAAGTGTCCGGAGATGCGGCCTCGAGAGGAACGGCGCGTAAGTCAAGCGGGCGTGCCCCGCGGATTCGTTCGATTACCTCGGCTCTGCGATCTGAGGGAAACTGCGCCCCATTGGCGGCCGACATCTTGAAACCGTTGTATCGGTAATCGTTGTGGCTTGCCGAAATGAACACACCAGCGTCGGCGTTGATTTTCGGAATTGCGAAGGTCACTTCAGGGTACGGAACTGCCTCGTCGAACAGGTACACCGTGATTCCCTGAGCGAGCAATAACTCTGCAACCGCTTTGGCGAACGACGCCCCGCGGACCCTGCTGTCGTATCCGACGACGACCTTTGGACTGCTAGCTTCAGCGACATAATCGCCGCTTTTCACTAAGAACCGAGCGACACCATAAGCAGATTTAAGGACGACAATATTATTGATCGTGTTCATGCCCTTAATGATTCGTGCGTCCAGTCCTTCAGCCTGTAGTCGGACGATTGAATCGTAATCAAAAGCCATGAGAGCTCGGATCCCTCCCGTTCCGAACTCGACTTCTCTTACGAACGCATTGACTAACTCTTCCCATCGGCCGTCTTGGACAGCGTCCTCGAGTGCGGGTTTGAGATTCGGAGATAGTTCGTCAATTGCCGGATCAAGGAGCCAGCTGCGCAGGTTTGGAACAACGCTTCTTGCTGCCTGTTCAAAGTAGTTCGGCTCGAGCTCACCCTCTTTGAGCTTGCGGGTCAAGTGTTCTTGGATTCCTTTCTCAGCACTGCGAAGTGTGCTTGCATACGGAGTAGGCTCATCACGCATTGGCGTGCCGTTCTCCTGTAGCGAACCATGTCACGCTTGTCGTGGCTTTGTTGGCTCCGAAAAACATCAGGCGTCCGAGCATCACGGCTTTACCTCGATAGACGTGGCGTCAGGGTGCCATATCTGAATATTGTCCCCCTTTAACTCGTACCCCGCTGTGTCTAGATAGAAATTCTGACGTCCGCCTCCCGGGGCGCTGTAGACTATGTAGTAGCGGCCGTCCTCATCCTGACGAACAGGTGTGATCTCGTTTCGACTCTCCCCATATTCGTAATCTTCTATTTGCGACTCGAGCGCTTGCTGCGAAATACCGAAATAGGAGGCGCCGAGCCTGTTTACGATCCAGGACTCGCGGACTCCACTCTCTGTGTTCCCTACATAGGCCATTCTCAACTCCCGCAAAAGAAAAGGGGATGTTCAATCTAGCGACGGAAGTGGTTCTGATTAAGGGATGAAAGCAAAGCAATGTGAGGACAAGCTTTGGCTTAGTTGGAAAAGAACTCTGCCAACTTTCGCACGACTTGGAAACGCCTATACACCGGCGCATGCTCCAGCAGCGACAACACAGCAGGATCCACGGAGGGACGGACATTCGCTGTTGGCTGAATCCTATCCCACGAAATCCCAGAACCTAGCTCTTTACGCGCACTGCTCCAGGAGTCAAAAACTCGCGTTGGAACAAATTCAGAATCCGTTGGGCTTATGCCACTGTGTAGCCCTTCGTGAAGAAGGCCAGTCCAGACATGGTTACTGCCTAAGAGCTGCTGAATCGGAACAACGTCTTTTGCATGGTAGTTGCCAAACATTGCGACGCGAACCTCCTCTTGCGTCCATTCGGCAGCTTCGACGATGGCGAACGAGTCTAGAGTGTTCTGTGCGTCTTTTGGCGATGCGACTACGGCGTGGAGCACCCGCGCGTAAAATCCTGGCGTCTTGCGGCTGAACAAACCAAGCAACCAGCGCGCCGCAGCAAGCGACTCTATGTC
>JALYJX010000186.1 GCA_030775065.1 Gemmatimonadota bacterium
CCCGTGGGCGGCCGCCATGTCGATCGACACGTCGAGCATCGGCACGAGCATGTCGGTGCCTTCGATCGAGAATCGCTTGTGGCCCTGGTATGCGCGTCCAAGGAAGCGCTCGAGCGCGTCCACCTGTGTGAGCCGCCGGAGAATCGCCTTCTTTTCCTCGATGCTCAGCGGTTGCTGGATTCGTCCGCTCTCGATCTCATGGCGTATCCATTCACGCTCGGTCGCCGCGCCGAGGTGGTCGAATTCGAATCCGACGTTGGAGGAATAAAGGTGTCGCAGACGCGCGACCGTTTCCGCAGCGGTCGGCTCGGAGGCACCAAGGGCGCTCCCTGGAATAAGGGCGAGATCGGCCTCGGTTATCCCGTGGAACTCCGGGGTCAGCTCCGGCGTGCCGGGCGGCCGCGTGCCGAGTGGGTCGATCTCGGCGGCCAGATGACCGTAGGCGCGGATCGAGTCCACGAGCTCCGCGGCGCCGGCGACTTTTCTGAGGAGATCGGAATCCGCGGCCCGTGGGGTCGTATCGGCCGGCGCTGCGGTGGGCCCTGGAGCCGCGATGGCGCCAAGTGACTCGGCGAACCGGAAGAACTGGCGCCACGATTCCTCTACAGAGGCAGGATCGCGGCGGTACGCCTCGTACACCTCGGCTATGTAGCCATCATTGAAGACGCTGGTGATCGGTTCCGCTGACATGCGCCTAATTTAATGCGACTCGCGCGTGGCCCGTATCCTCTGTTCAATCGGGATCTGTGACCTTGCCACAGAATCGCAGAAGCACAGAAAACGGCAGGGAATTGGGCACAGCGCTCGATTCCGAGAATCCGGGTTGCAGTTGCAGTTCCCCCCAGAAAGAGAGGCCCGCATTTTCGATGATGCCGGAATAGCGCCTGGGGCTGATTGTCGTTTTTCTGAGGTTCTGTGATTCTGTGGCAAGCTCACAAATATTGCGGCTTGGGAGTGGCCGAATGTCCCACTGAGAGGACGCCGAGAATAGACACTCGAGGGCTATTTTGGTGAGCTGAACGCGAGGGGATCTTCATGAGTTTTGGCTGCCATATCAGCAAACAAAACGCCCCGCATCTCTGAGAGATGCGGGGCGTTTGAATCAGCCGTCGGCAGAGTTAGCGCCTCTGCACGTCGACGTTGTTTCCAATCACTCCACCGAGCACTGCGCCGGCGAGACCGCCGATCACCGCGCCCTTGAGCTTGTCGCGGCTGGTGACGGCACCGATCGCGGCACCCGCAGCGGCGCCAATCGCGGCGTCACGCTTGGTGTGCTTGATGATTCTCGTCGGACGAGGGGCCGAATAAACGCCACCCGAAGACCGCCTCGTGCTCGTACGTCTCACCGGAGCGCTGGTCTGCGCCGTCGTACGAGGAGTCGAGTAAACCGGCTGTCCGCCGATGTAGCCGACGGGCGCGATGCCCGAAGCAATTGCTGCACGCTCAGCCATGGAGATGCTGTCCAACGCTGTGTACGGGCGGGCCTGTGCCGCCAGCGACAGATCGGAGTTCAGCGCTTCGTCCACGCGCTTGTTGCTATCATCACGGCCGCAGGCGGCCGCCAATATGGCCGCCGGAACCAGGATAAGCATTCGATTAATTCTCATCATTCCTCCTGAATTGTTGGCCGCTCAACGCGCCCAGATCATGGTATAGGGCAGGGACCGTGCCAGTCGGGCCTTCGTAAAGGCCTCCTTCAGGGGATCGCCGGGAGGCCCTGTTTCAGGCCGCTGTAGCCGTCGAAAACTCGTTTACGTCGATGCTCCGCGGTGTCGCTTCGGCGGGCAGTGTGAGCGTGAAAACGCTTCCTTCTCCGAGAATCGACTCCATCTCGAGCGAGCCGTCCAGCAGGATTGCCAGTCTTCGGGATATCGGGAGCCCCAGTCCGGTACCAGGCTGCTGCGTTGGTGACACCTGAACGAACTCCTCGAAGACGCGGGCTCTATCCTCTTCCGAGATGCCCTCGCCCTTGTCGATTACGCTGATTGTTACCCCACCGGCTTCGGTACGTGCGCACCTGACCTTGATTGGCTGCTTCTTGCCGAACTTGATTGCGTTCGACAGAAGATTCAGCAGTATCTGCCTCACGCGCCGGGGATCCGTTGTAACTGTAAGTGGCTCGGACGGCGCCTCGAACGAGAGCTGCGAGCCATACTCGTCCGCAAGCGGACGAACAGTGATGAAGAGATCCTCGATCAGTGTCGCGACGTTTACCGGCTGAAGCGCCAGCTCGATTTTCCCGGCCTCGATCTTCGACAGGTCGAGAACGTCGTTGACCAGCTCGAGGAGGTGCCGGGCGGCTTTCAGCGTCCGCTGCAGACCTTCACGCTGCTTCTCATTCAGGGGGCCGTAGATATTGTCGATCAATAGTGTGCTGTACCCGATGACCGCGTTGATAGGAGTCCGCAGCTCGTGACTCATCGACGCGTAAAAACGGTTCCGCACTCCCATCGCCTGCTCGAGCTCGAGCTGCCTGTTGTGCAGCTGATTGTTCAGCTCCGCGAGCTGAGCTGCTGACCTCGCCTCGGATTCCAGCAGCTCGGCTCGATGCTGCAGCTCGAGCTCGCGCCGCTCGCCCTCGGCGAGGAGCTCCGCCTGCGCCTTGATCTGTTCCTGCTTCAGGTAAAGGTCCACGAACACTGCGACCTTGGATCTCAGAACGTCGGGATTGAAGGGCTTGAACACGTAATCGACGGCGCCCATCGAGTATCCCTTGAAGACGTACGCGTCTTCCTTGCTGATTGCGCTCAGGAAGATGATCGGGATAAAGCGTGACTTCTCGCGCGATTTTATGATCTGCGCTGCATCGAACCCGTTCATTTCGGGCATCTGCACATCGAGCAGGATGGCGGCGAAGTCATGCTGGAGCACGCTTTTCAATGCTTCCTCGCCAGAGTGCGCACAGATGAGGGTCTGTCCGAGGGGCTCCAGGATAGCCTCGAGAGCAAGAAGATTCTCGGGGCGATCGTCGACGAGGAGAATCTTGACGCGCGGGTCGGACGTCATGGCGCAGCTTTCCTCGGTCGCGCACCTTTGCGACTGACGATCCGGACGAGATGCTCAGCCAGCTTCTCCAGTGGAACCACGTCGGCTTCGGGAACGGCTCTTTGCGCCGCGTCAGGCATGACCGGGCTTTCGGCCGTAGCAGGGTCCTGCACCACTGCGCGGCCGCCGCGATCGACGATATGCCGCAGCCCTCTGGCGCCGTCGTCGTTCGCCCCCGTGAGGACAACACCGATGGCCGAGCTCAGATACGTGTCGGCGGCGGAGATGAACGTCACGTCGATGGACGGGCGACTGAAGCGAACGAGCGGGTCCGTCGTCAGCGAGAGGTATCCATCGTCAAAGAGCACGTGGTAGTTGGCGGGCGCGATGTAAATACTGCCCGGAACGAGCGGCTCCTTGTCCTCGATCTCCACGACTGGAAGGGGGGTCACATCCTGCAGAAGCGACGCGAGGAGATTGTCCGCGTGACGGCTACGGTGCTGCACGATCGTTAAGGGCGCTGCGAAATCCGCCGGCAGCCCGCCAATGAGACAGCTCAGCGCAGCCAGTCCGCCCCATGACGCACCAACGACCACGATCGGCGTTCCCTCCGTGATCATCGCACCTTCCGATAAATCTTTTCCGGCCCGTTGATCTGCTCATAGGAATCCTCATACGGCGAGAAACGTAGCGATTCCCTGCTGCCGAGCGCGAGAACGCCGAACATTGTGAGGCTGTTGTAGAAGAGCTCGTGCACCCGCGCCTGCAGCGACTTGTCGAAGTAGATGAGCACATTACGGCACAGAATCACGTTGAATTCACTGAAGGAGCTGTCCGTAACGAGGTTGTGCTGGGAGAACACGACATTGCGCGTGAGAGCTGGAGAAAAAAGCGTCCCTCCGTATTTCGCGATGTAGTAGTCCGAGAAAGCCCGCTTTCCGCCGGCGGCAATGTAGTTCTCCGTGTACTCCTGCATTCGTTCGATCGGAAAGATTCCCGCCTTCGCTTTCTGCAGCACCACCTCGTTGATGTCCGTGGCGTAGATCCGTGACCTCCCGTAGAGTCCCTCCTCCTCGAGCAGCATCGCCATCGAATAGACTTCCTCGCCCGTCGCGCACCCGGCGTGCCACAAGCGGATGAAGGGATACGTCCGGAGTGTCGGCACAACCTCCTCACGAAACACCTTATAGAATCCGGGATCCCGGAACATCGCCGTAACGTTGATGGAGAGGTCGAGCAGCAATCGCTCCATCATCGCCGGGTCGTGCAGCACGCGTTCCTGAAGCCCGCTGATCGTCGTCAGTCCCTCGGCCTCGATTCTCTTCCACAACCGCCGCCTGATCGATGCGTAGGCGTAGGACCTGAAATCGAAGCCGTACTGCTTGAAAACGCCTGCGAGGAGGAGCTCAACCTCGAGCTGCTCCAGATCCGGATCGTACTGCGCCGGTGTTCCTGTGGCTGCCGGCAGCCGGTCGTCTACTTGTACAGCCACACCCGTAACAATGAGATGAGCTGATCGGTGTCCACCGGCTTCATGATGTAGTCGGAAGCACCGGCAGCGATGCATTTCTCGCGATCACCCTTCATTGCCTTCGCCGTGAGGGCAATGATCGGGAGCGCCTTGAACTCGGGCTTCTCCCTGATCGCCCTCATGGTCTCGTAGCCGTCCATCTCCGGCATCATCACGTCCATCAGCACGACATCGACGTTCGGATCTTCCTCGAGCGCGGCGATCGCATCCTTTCCGTTCTCGACGAACCGGACATCCATGCCATGATCTTCGAGCACGCTCGTCAGTGAAAAAATATTGCGCACGTCGTCGTCCACGATCAGGACCTTCTTTCCCGCGACAACAGCGTCGGAGTCGTGGAGCTGCTCGAGCATCCTGCGCTTTTTCTCCGGGAGCTTCGCCTCGACGCGGTGGAGGAAGAGCGCGGTCTCGTCGAGCAGCCGCTCGGGAGATCTGACGTCCTTCACGATTATCGTCTCTGCATACTTCTTGACGCGGGTCTCCTCCGCACCGGTCAGCGTTTTCCCCGTGTAGACGATGATCGGCAGGTCCGTCTGGGTGGCGTCGGATTTCACCTTCTCCAGGAAATCGAAGCCGCTCATGTCGCGCAGGCCAAGATCCAGCACGACGCAGTCGAAATGCTTTTCCGACGCGAGCTGCTCGAGGGCCGCCTCGGCCGACTCGACGGCCGTGATCTCAACGTCCTCGTGGTCGATGAGCTCGACTATCGCCTGCCGTTGGTTCGCATCATCCTCCACTACCAGCAAGTGCTTCGGAATATCCGAGATGAAATGCGAGATTCGCGCGAACGCGTCCTCGAGCGCTTCCTTGCTGACCGGCTTCGCGAGGTAAGCCATCGCACCTGCCTTGAGCCCCTGCTGCCTGCGCTCAAGTCCGCTGATGATGTGAACGGGGATGTGGCGTGTTTGAGGATTTCGCTTCAGGCGCTCCAGAACCTTGAGTCCATCCATGCCGGGCATGTCGATGTCGAGCGTGATCGCGTCCGGGCGGTATTCCTGCGCCGCCGAGAGACCACTGTCCCCATCGAGGGCAACGATTCCCTTGAACCCTTTTTCGCGCGCCATTCCGAGCAGCACCTTCGCGAAGGTCACGTCGTTCTCGACGATGAGCACGGTTCGGTCGCCCGGGTCGATTATCTCGTGATCGTCATCGACGAGGTACTGTCGCGCCCGGCGATCAGGCTGTGCTGGGGGAATGCCTCGCGGCGGTGTCGGCCTCCACGTTGGATTCGGGAGGGCGCGAGACGCGGGAGCGGGGGCGGGGGCGGGGGCGGCAGCCGAAAACCCTGCGCCGGCCGAGTCCGGCTCCTTCGAGCGCGGGCGGCTCGGATTTGGATCCGTGTAGCTCACCGGAAGGAAGAGCGTGAACGTGCTGCCCTTGTCGGGTACGCTCTCGACGCGAATCTCGCCGCCGATGAGCCGCGCTATCTCCCGGCTGATCGATAGTCCGAGGCCGGTTCCCCCGAACCGGCGGGTGGTGGTGCCATCGGCCTGCTGGAATGCCTCGAAAATCATTCGCTGCTTGTCCTTCGGGATTCCGATGCCGGTGTCCGTCACCGCGAAAGCGACGACTACCGGACTGTTATCGAGCACCGGGTTCGCGAACCGCCGCGCCTTGTCCGCCCGCCTTATGTGAACCGACACGCCGCCTTCGCTGGTGAACTTGACTGCGTTCGACAACAGGTTCCTCAGGATCTGCTCGAGACGCTGTCCATCCGTATGAATCGTCCCCGGTACGTCGGACGCGACGTCGATACTGAACGCAAGCTTCTTCTGATCCGCCACCGCCCCGAACTCGCGCTGAAGGGAATCCTTCACCTCCGGTATCGAGACCTCCGCGATATTCACATCCATTTTGCCGGCCTCGACCTTGGACAGATCGAGAACGTCGTTGATCAGCGAAAGCAGGTCGCTGCCCGACGAGTGAATCGTCTGCGCATACTCGACCTGCTTGGGCGTGAGATTTCCTTCCTTGTTGTCGGTCAGAAGCTTCGAGAGGATCAGCAGGCTGTTCAGCGGAGTTCGAAGCTCGTGCGACATGTTCGCGACAAACTCGGATCTGTACTTCGAGCTGAGTATCAGCTGCTCGGCTTTCTCCTCGAGCGCAACCCGCGCCGACTCGACCTCGTCGTTCTTCTGCTCGACCTTGCGGTTCTGTTCCGCAAGCAGAGACGCCTTTTCCTCGAGCTCTTCGTTCACCTGCTGCAGCTCGACCTGCTGGTCGCGCAGGAGCTCTTCTGACGCGCGCAGCGACTTCGTCTGCGCTTCCAGCTCGGCGTTCGACCGGCGAAGCTCGCTCTGCTGCTGCTGCAGCTCCTGAGACTGGCTCTGCAGCTCCTGTGTCAGGCTTTGCGATTGCTCGAGCAGCTCACTCGTACGCATGTTCGCGGCGATCATGTTGAGCACGACGCCAACGCTCTCGCCGAGCTGATCGAGGAAGAGCTGGTGGATCTGGCTGAAGGGAAGGAACGACGCGAGCTCGATCACCGCCTTGACCTCACCTTCGAACAGAACGGGCATCACGAGGACGTTGCGCGGCGGCGCTTCCCCGAGCCCGGACGTGATGTAGATGTAATCGGGTGGAACGTTGGTCAGCAGAATCGGCTTCTTCTCGAGCGCCGCCTGCCCAACCAGTCCTTCGCCAAGCAGGAAGCGGTTGCCAACGTGCTTCCGCTCCTTGTACGCGTAGCTCGCGATGAGCTTGAGCACCGGCGCGTTGTCCTCGCGATCCATGATGTAGAACGCACCGTGGTGCGCTGATACCAGA
>JALYJX010000187.1 GCA_030775065.1 Gemmatimonadota bacterium
ACTGGGCGCCGATCGACAATCACCCTCGTTTCAAGTCCGTCCCGCGGAGGGGCTACGCCGCCAAGCTGGCGGCACACGCATCCTCACCGACGGCTGCGGATGCTCGGCCCCTCACCGCCGGCCACGCCGTGCTCGAGCAGCAGCCGGGCGACGTCGAAGTGTCGCCCCGTAACCGCCGCATACAAGGCTCCGCCTCGCGGAGCGATCCCCTCCTCCGGCAGATTCGGATCGGCGCCCCGCTCCAGCAGCAGCTTCACTATCTCGAGATGACCTCTTGCAGCCGCGTTGCGCAGCGGCGAACCGGAGCCGAGGTAGTACGTGACGTAGTCGTCGAGCCGATTGACGCGCGACCGGTCTTCGTCCAACAGAACTCTTACGCGCTCAAGGTTCCCCATATGCGCAGCGGTGCATAAATCACAGTACGCGCCACGGGCGAGAAGATGCGCGAGAACCTCCGCGGGAGTGGTGGTCGTCGATTTCGGGACATGCTGCCAGCCGCGATAGCTGTAATCACCGTTGAAGAGCTGAACGGGACGAGCACCGTCGAAGCGCTTCGCGTCGATGTCCGCGCCACGCTCCACCAGGTCGTCGATCACTTCGAGCTGCCGCGTCATCACGGCCCAGTGTATCGGCTGGTTGCCGTGCATGTCGGCCGCATGCAACAGCTCGGGACTTTCGTCGAGCAGGCTTCGAACACGTGGCAGGTCACGCTCACGAATAACCACAGCGACAACCTCGCCTCTAGGTGCTGAATTCATGCCGGCCAGTTTATTCTCCAGCAGGGACAGCATCTCCGTGTATCCGCGGTCGCGGGCAATCTCGAGGAGCGTGTCGGTTCCCCACGCGTTTACCGGGTCGGCCCCGTGCTGGAGCAGCAATGCGGCGACGCCGACCTGATTCTCCCGCACGGCGAAATACATGGGGCGCCGATAGGCGTAGGCTCCCCGCACAAGTGAGGAATCTTTCGCGAGCAGTCGCTCGACGACGGCCACATCGCCAGCGATCGAAGCGCGGAACATCTCCCACACGTCGATGCCGGCGCCCGTTGACCATAGAAGTGGCTCGCCGCTTTTAAGCTCCTCAGGCCGAATCACGCGATGTGGCTTTGCAGAAGCTTGTCCACTTCAGCGTATCCGGACGGGAACTGCACGCCACTGGTCGACGCTCCGACAGCGAGCAGCGCCTCGACCGATTCAGGCGATCGCCTGTCGGCCCAATACGAATCCACACACGCCCGAACCGCGAGAGCAAGCGGAGTTCTACCTTTGCCGTCGGGCGCATCGACGGGTGCCCCGCGATCCAGGAGCAGTCGTACGACGGCGTGTTGGGCTCTCCACGCGGCGACGTGAAGCGCGGTGCTGTTCGGTGCCACCTCCCAGTAGCCGTCACCATCGATGAACCTCGCGTCCGCCTTGACGCCGAGGTCGAGCAGATGACGCACGCCGTCAGTATTGCCGTTCCCCGCAAACTCGGCCAGCGCGCGCCCTCCGTTCGCTCCAAGCTCGTCCACCAGCTCCGGTTCGATTTCCGTGATTGACTGAATCGCCTTCAAGTCATTCCTGGCGCACGCAGCCATTAGGCGATCACCCCCGGAGAGCTCGATCGGAATGCCTCGACGCTCGAACAGCACCAGCAGGTCGCCACGCCCTCTGCGAGCGGCCATCGCGATTGCTGACTGACCATGATGGCTCACAGTCGGGTCAGCTCCGTGATCGAGAAGAAGCTCGATGATCTCTATTCGATTATCGCGTGCTACAGCGTGGTTCATAGCTCGCCAACCGCGACGTCGCTCGATGTTCGGGTCGACTCCGTACTCCAGCAGAAATTTTGCGCCGTCGTAGTCGTGCCAGTCGTGTTTGCGGATCAGCATGAGCGCGAGATTCTCGTCCGTGAGCTTCCCCGTTTGCACCAGCAGCTTCATTGGAGCGTTGTCGTACGTTTCGGGCGAGTGATAGACTGCTTCCTCGTCGTTCGGGTTAGCTCCGCGCTCGAGGAGGAGTTCGGTCAGGGGCGCGTGATGTGCGACACCGGCCGCGCCGTAGAGCGCTGTTTCGAGCTCGGCGTGCTCTCCCTTCGTCCAGAAGCCGGAGTCTGGGTCTGCGCCAGAGTCGAGGAGCGCCGTGGCGGCCGCCATGAAAGCGTCCGATCGCGTTTTGTCGAGCCGCAAATATCTGGAGAGGCACAGATACACCAGCGGAGCAGCGTCGTACGGCGCGGCAAGAGCCGTAGCGTTGGACGCATCGAGCTCGAGCAGGCGGCGGACGGTCGCATCGTCGCCGAGGACGGCCGCGCCATGGATCGTTGCGGTCGCTATCTCCGGATGTTCCGCGAGTATTGCCGCTGCTTCATCCAGCGACCCGTGCCATGTCGCAGCATGAAGAAAAGACGCGGTCGCGTCATCATCTCGATTGACTTGTGCCACAGGTGGCAAGCCTCAATTGTTCCGGTTCAATTCATTGGTGGTCCCAGAATACGGTGCCACTGCGAATCACACCCGTCCAGCATGGATGGGTCCCTTCAATGGCCCGCATCGCCGGTATTCCGGAGAGGCAATGACGAACACTCAAACGAAAACTGACTCGAACGTCAAACAGGCCGTTCCTTTTTTCATGGTCTCGAACATCAGGGAATCGCTTCGTTTCTACGAGGACGGACTCGGCTTCGACATGGCGCTCAAATGGGACGTTGACGGCGAGATCCGCTGGTGCTGGCTCAAGCTCGGCGACGCTGCGCTCATGCTGCAGGAGTTCTCGCGTGATGGACATCATGCCGGCAAACCCGAGGGAAAACTCGGGCAGGGCGTGTCGATCTGCTTCATTTGCGAGGACGCTCTCGCCATCTACCGTGAAGTCAAGTCGCGTGGAATGGAGGCGTCGCGCCCATTTGTCGGCAATAATATGTGGGTCACCTCCGTCAGCGATCCGGATGGTTACAGGCTCCACTTCGAGAGCAAAACCGACGTCCCCGAAGAGACGGTGCTCGCCGATTAGGTCGGCGTCCGAGCCCGACGGAATCTTCACTGAGATGGAAGCGACCACACTATTCGGATTGGTGACGCGCGAGTTGAACAATTTTCGCGATCTGCTCCGCCTGCGTAATGCCTGTGGTATCAATCACCACTGCGTCCGTGGCCTTCACGCTTTGGGACGCGTCGAGCTCATCCCGCAGTAGAATCCGCGCTGTCTCATCGAACAGCTCCTCCTCGCTCGGCTCTCTACCCGTTCGCTCCAGAACGCGGCGCCTCGCACGCTCCTCGGGGTCGGCTACAAGAAAGATCTTGAGCTTTGAACCCGGGAACACGACGGTCCCGATGTCACGGCCGTCGACCACGACGTCGTAATCCTTCGCAGCTGCGCGGACTTGCGCGTTCACCCATTCGCGAACTCTCGCCATTCTCGCGACTGTCGACACTCGACGCGTCACGGCCTCGCCCCGGATTTCGTCATCGGCTGGTCGATCGTTCAGGAGCGGGACGAAGCCATTCTCAACCGGAGAGAGCGACACAGCCCGCGCTGCGTCGAGAACGGAATCTTCCGACCATGTCGAAGCGTCGGTGTCCCGTCGCAGGCGTGCGGCTGTTGCCGCGCGGTACAGCGAGCCGGAATCCACGTGCCGGAACCCCAGCTCGCGAGCTACGGCCCTGGCGGTGGACGATTTGCCCGACGCGGCGGGACCATCGATCGCAATTGTAGTCCTCGATGTGCTCATCGCCGGCAAATATACCCCGGGCCAGTCGGCCTACTGAACGAGTGCCGCGACATCGCTCCAGAACGTCGGGTACGATATGTCCACACAATCCCGGTCATCCACCTCGATGTTGTTCCCGTCGACCCATCCAATCACCCCGAACGCCATGGCAATGCGATGGTCGCCCTGCGTGGCCACCGTCCCACGCAGCGGACGGCGTCCCCCCGAGATCCTGAAACCGTCGCGGCGCTCTTCCGCGTGAGCGCCGATTGCGCGCAGGTTGGAGACGACTGCTGAAATTCGGTCGCTCTCCTTCACGCGCAATTCTTCCGCGCCCGACACGTCGAGATCGACTCCACTCGCGGCCGCAACGCACGCGAGCAGCGGCAGCTCGTCGATCATCGAGGGAACTTCGTCGGCACCAACGCGAATTCCATGGAGCTTTCTCGGAGCGACTACGACGGTCGCGGTTTCCTCTCCGGCAGCTTTGCGCTTCTCTATGAATCGAACCGAGCCGCCCATTCGCGCGAGGGTTGTCAGAAATCCGGTTCGCGTCGGATTCGCGCAGACTCCGGGAATTCGAACCTCGCCTTCGTCTGCAAGTGTGCCAAGCGCGGCGAGGTAGGCCGCCGAGGATGGATCAGACGGGACAGTCAGGCGGAGGGGCTCGATCTCCGCCACAGGAGTAAGTGTCACACTGGTGTCGGTGACAGTGAGCGGAACACCAACCGACGCCAGCATCCGCTCCGTATGGTCGCGCGACCGGCGCGCCTCACGCACCGTCACGCTCACTCCCCCCAGCAACCCGGCGAACAGAATCGCACTCTTGGTCTGCGCGCTCGATGCTCGCGTGTTCCACGCGATCCCCGAGAGGTCACCGCCGTAGACTGTCATCGGCAGCCCGTCGTCGCGCTCGAATTCGATGCGAGCGCCCATTGCAGTCAACGGCTCGGTCACTCGCCTCATGGGACGGCGACTCAGACTTGGATCGCCCTCGAGGCGCGTGGCGAAAGGTGATGCCGCGACGACTCCGGCCAGCATTCTCGCGGTGGTGCCGCTGTTCCCGCACTGGAGCGGCAGGCCCGGCTCACGAAGCCCACCAAATCCCACTCCCTCGATTACGACCTCATCGGCGAGAGCAGGAATTGAAACACCGAGAAGGCGAAGCACACTCGCCGTTGATTCTATGTCCGCAGACTGGAGCAGATTTGTGATGTGCGACTGGCCGCTTGCAATGGCAGCACAAATCAGCGCGCGGTGGGAGATCGATTTGTCACCCGGCACCCTCACGGTGCCGCGCGCCTTCATCGAAGCCAGCTCTCCAGCGCTGTCGCGTGATCAGTCTTTTCGTCCCTGTACTTCACGATCACTGGTGTCTGGAGAGACAGCCGCTCCTCTTCTCCCCAGCCGCCTTTGATGCGGCGTGCACCAGGAACGACAACCGCCCCGGAGGGAATTTCGAGCGACCTCTCACCGTCGGCGCGATAGATCTCCTCCCGCACGAGATCATAGACTGGTGTGCCGCGCGTAAGCACTACTCCGGCGCCAATCACGGCGCGTGACCGGACAACCGTTCCCTCGAAGATCCCGCAGTGCCCACCGACGATCACGTCGTCTTCGATCACCACCGGGACGGCGTTCACCGGCTCGAGCACTCCGCCGATCTGAGCCGCTGCGCTGAGATGCACGCGCTCGCCGATCTGCGCGCACGAGCCGACGAGCGCATGGGAATCCACCATGGTTCCGGCGCCGACATAGGCGCCGACGTTGATGTACATCGGCGGCATGCAGACCACACCCGGTGCGACGTATGTACCTCGACGAATGGATGAACCGCCGGGTACAACGCGAACATTGTCGCGGAGCGTCAGCTCTCGGAGCGGAAAAATATCCTTGTCGAAGAAGCTGAACGCCGCGCTTTGCGAGCCGGGCACTTCGTCCGGCGACATGTCGATCAGCTTCCCGATTCGGAATCCGAGAAGAATGCCCCGCTTGACCCACGGAACCGCGGACCATGCGCCGTTGGCATCGCGCCCGGCCGAGCGCACCTCACCGCTTTCGAGAAGCTGCAGCAGCTCCTCCACCGCGGGCCGGGCGTCAGTTGAGTGCTCACCCGCCGACGCCGACGCGGCGCCCTCGATGCGCTGCTCGAGGGACTCGAGTGCTGACGACTTGGTGTCCTCGCGTGTTGGGCTCACTCTCTTGAGAGCGCGCCAACTGCCTCGAGACTCGAGCTCAACAGCTTGCTGTGGGCATCGGCAAGCGGCACGAGTGGAAGCCGCAGAACGTTTTTCATTCTGCCCATCAGTGCCAGCGCGGCCTTCGACGGAATCGGATTCGATTCCACGAATGCGGCGGCCGTCCACGGCGCAAGGCGATGCGAGATGTTTCGCGCCTGTACGATATCACCAAGCGCCAGACACTCCGTGAGCTCCGACACCAGTCGCGGTACGACGTTCGACGTGACTGAGATGACGCCGTCACCGCCTTCCGCCATCACCGGCAGGGTCAGCGCGTCATCGCCGGAGAGGACGCGGAAGCCGGCCGGCCGGTTCCGGATGATCTCGCCGATCTGCGCAAGATTTCCCGACGCTTCCTTGACCGCGACGATGTTTTCGTGCTCCGCCAGCTCCAGTGTCGTCGCCGCTTCTACATTGCTTCCCGTTCGGCCCGGCACATTGTAGACGACGATCGGAATTTGTACGGCGTCGGCGATGGCGCGGAAATGCGCGACGATCCCGCGCTGCGGCGGCTTGTTGTACATCGGAGACGTGTGAAGCAGATGAGTTGCGCCGATTGCCTGCATCGCCTTGGACAACTCGATCGCCTTCTTCGTGTCGTTCGAGCCCGCTCCGGCGACAATCGGCAGCCGGCCGGCAGCCTGCTCGATGGTGATCTCTACCACTCGGCGATGCTCGTCGGGCGACATCGTCGCTGCCTCCCCGGTGGACCCACAGGGCACCAGAAAGTGAACGTCCTCCTGGATCTGCCAGTCGACGAATGCGCGAAGCGCGCCCTTGTCCACCTCGCCGCTCTCGGTGAAAGGAGTGACGAGCGCAGTGCCGCAGCCGGTGAGCAGGCCGCGCGATCCGGGACGTCGCTCAGCCGCTGACACGTCTCACCGTCCCGTCGCCGGCTTTGGTAAATCCAAGCACGTCTCGCATCGTGAAAACTCCCCCACCCTGCTTTCCGATGAGCCATTGAGCCGCACGTAGCGCGCCATCAGCGAAGACCCTCCTGTCGCGCGTCTCGTGCCGCAGACTCATCTGCTCATAGGTGCTGTCGAAGATCACCTCGTGCGTGCCGGGGACTGAGCCTGTACGGACGCTCGTGACGGGGACGTCCCTTCTGAGCCCCTTTTCCATGGCTTTCACGATTGCGAGCGCCGTTCCCGAAGGCGCGTCCTTCTTCGCGGAGTGGTGCGTTTCCACAATCGCCGCGGAGAACTCCGGCGCTGCAGCCATGATTTCTCCCGCGCGTCGCGTGAGCTCCACGAACAGGTTCACTCCTATGGCGAAATTGGGGGCCCAGAGGACGGCTGCTCCTGCCGCATTCGCCTCATCGGTGATCATG
>JALYJX010000188.1 GCA_030775065.1 Gemmatimonadota bacterium
CCTTTCATTGGACCGACGGACCCTCGCGCAATGTGACAATCCCGTTACATCCGGTTTGGCCCGGAGCCCTGCGGGTGCCGGGTAGCTTTCGCATTGCCTGCCAGCGCTGTCATCGCGCCATCAACAACCACATTAAGGAGCCGAGTGTGAAGCACTGGAAACTGGTCCCCGCGGCCGCTCTCCTGGTGGCCTGCTCGAATGAAGGAAGCAACGCGAGGTCGGATAGCGCCAACCCCAGCGGGTCTGCGGGCAGCAATGCCGCGCTGACTGGAGCAGGCGCAACTTTTCCCTATCCCATCTACTCCAAGTGGTTCTCTGATTACGCCACCGAAACCGGGGTGAAAATCAACTATCAGTCCATCGGCTCGGGCGGTGGGATCCGTCAGGTGCAGGAGCAAACTGTCGACTTCGGCGCCACCGACGCGCCGATGACCAACGAAGAGATCGCCAAGGCAAAGGGCGGCGCGGTCCTTCATTTCCCGACCGTGCTCGGCGCGGATGTAATCACCTATAATCTTCCTGGTTTGACGTCGCGGCTGCGGCTCACCGGGCTGGTGCTGGGCGATATCTTCCTTGGCCGAGTAAGGAAGTGGAACGCGCCGGCGATCGCGGCGCTCAATCCCGGTGTCAACCTTCCCAATACCGACATTCTCGTCGTGCACCGCTCCGACGGAAGCGGCACCACGTACATCTTCACTTCGTATCTGACGGCAGTGAGCCCGGCCTGGAAAGCGGGTCCCGGCGCAGGAAAGGAAGTTGCATGGCCGGTCGGACTTGGCGGAAAGGGGAACGAGGGAGTCGCCGGGCAGGTGAAGCAGACGCCGGGTTCGATCGGCTACGTCGAGCTGGCGTATGCAAAACAGAACGGACTGGCGTACGCGTTGATGCAGAATGCGGCAGGACAATTCGTCGAGCCAACGCTCGAGTCGATAACTGCTGCTGCCGGCGCGATTGCGGATACTCTTACGGACAACAGCGACTATCGCGTGTCGATCATCAATCCGAATGGAGCAACCGCCTATCCCATCGCATCGATGACATGGCTCCTGATCTATCAAAATCAGACTGACGCTGCGAAGGGACGTGCGCTGGTCGACTTCATGCGCTGGGCATATGAGAAGGGGCAGCCCGCCGCTGCAGCCCTGGATTATGCTCCGCTGCCCGACAAGATGCGCGCACAGCTCGTAACTCGGCTCTCCTCGATCAAGCTTCCACCCGGCGCGTGACGGGCGGCTCGAGCGCACTCGATGCCGAAGCTGCCGGGGGGCTGAGCGAGGTTCCACCTGGCCGCCCGCCGGAGTCGAGGCTCGCGAATGCGCTCGCGGCTTCGCACATCGGCGACCGGGCGTACACCGTCGTCACAACGGGATTCGCGGCATTCGTGCCGCTGCTTCTTATCCTGATTGGCGTCGCGATAGTGGTGGCGGCGTGGCCGGCTATCAGCACGTTTGGTCTAGGCTTCATTACGACGAGCGAGTGGAATGTTCCAGCGGGAAAATTCGGCGCGGCGCCGGCGGTATTCGGCACGATCGTTTCGTCGATCATCGCGCTGGTTCTTGCAACTCCGTTCGCGCTCGGCTCCGCGATCTTTCTGTCTGAATTTGCGCCAAACTGGCTCAAGCAGCCCGTGGGGTTCCTTGTCGACCTTCTTGCCGCAATTCCGAGTGTAGTCTACGGCTTGTGGGGAATATTCGTTCTGGTGCCTCTGCTGCGGGAGCACGTCATGCCGTTCTTCCGCGACACCCTGCACCTCGGAAGCACTCCCTTTTTCAGCGGGCCGGCATACGGCCCCAGCATGCTTGCGGCGGGCGTGCTGCTCGCCGTGATGGTCCTTCCCTACATCTCCGCGGTCTCGCGTGAAGTTCTTCGAGCGGTTCCGCGCGCGCAGCGAGAAGCGGCGCTCGCTCTCGGCGCAACAAAATGGGAGATGATTCGTGATGCGGTCGTCCCCGCTGCGAAATCGGGCATCGTCGGAGGAATCATTCTCGGGCTCGGTCGAGCGCTCGGGGAGACCATGGCGGTAACGATGGTGATCGGCAACCGCCCGGAGATCTCCGCGTCGCTGCTTGCTCCGGGCTACAGCATGGCATCCCTCATCGCGAACGAGTTCGCCGAGGCGACCAACGAGATGCACATGGCCGCGCTGATGGCGGTTGGCGCCCTGCTTTTTCTGATCACGATAATCGTCAACGCGATCGCGCGCTGGCTGGTATGGAGCGTTTCGATGAAGGGTGAGAAGTGAGCAAGAGCCCGGGGTTCTTCTCCGCGCAGTCGAATCGAAAGCGGCGGGCTGCGGCCAACGGCGTGATGGTAACGCTCACCTACATTGCCGCCGCAGTTGCCACGCTTCCTCTCATCTTCATCCTGTTTCACCTGGCCAGGCTCGGCGCTACGTCGATCAATCCCGACTTCTTCATTCGCATGCCCCAGCCAGTTGGAGAAGCAGGCGGCGGCATGGCGAACGCAATTGTGGGTACGCTCATTCTCATTTCCATCGCCGCGGCTATGGGGCTTCCAATCGGCATCGGCGCCGGGCTTTATCTCGCAGATCGTAAGGGGTCGAGGCTCGCGAACATCGTACGGTTCCTCTCTGATGTGATGAACGGATTGCCGTCGATCGTGATGGGAATTTTTGCGTGGGAATTTCTCGTTCGACCCATCGGTCATTTTTCCGCGCTTGCCGGCGGCGTCGCGCTCGGAGCGATGATGATTCCGCTCGTCACGAGGACGACTGAAGAGATGATCGCGACAGTTCCCAACACATTGCGCGAAGCCGCCCTCGCACTCGGCTACCAGAAATGGCGCACTTCACTCGGCGTGGTGCTCCGAACCGCGATGCCGGGAATTGTGACCGGAGCACTCGTTGCGGTTGCGCGAGTTGCGGGCGAGACCGCGCCTCTATTATTCACGGCGTTCGGGAACAGTTTCTGGTCTACGTCGCTCGACAAGCCCATTGCCGCACTGCCTCTTCAGATTTTCACATATGCGATCAGCCCGTACGACGAATGGCATTCGCTGGCGTGGGCGGGAGCGCTCGTGCTCATAGGCATGGTCCTCGTAATAAGCGTCGCCGCCCGCTACGTGACACGCTCACGTTACGGGGTGGCGGCTGACTGAGATGATGAGCAGCGGCAGCGTACAGCCGCGCGTCGCCGCGGTCGAGCCTTTGAGCGGGGGCGCCTCCGAGCGAAAACCCCTTCCGTCCGAACCGGAGCAGGCGGATCGCGGCCTGGCGCTGCGCCCGGTCGTCGGCGCCGACCTTCATGGCGCTGCTCGATCGGTTGAGGAGACTCGACCGTGCCTCGTCGCCGATGATCTCAACGCCTACTTCGGCGAGCTCAGGGCGGTGAAGGATGTGAGTCTGACTTTGAACGACCGGTCTGTCACGGCAATCATCGGTCCCTCGGGCTGCGGAAAGTCCACTCTCTTGCGATGCTTCAACCGATTGCACGAGACACTTCCCACTGCGCGCGTTACCGGGAGCGTCACGCTGGAAGGAGAGCCTGTTTACGGAGAGGGAACGAGCGCGATTGCAGTTCGCCGGCGAATAGGGATGGTGTTTCAGCGGCCGACTCCGTTTCCGACCATGTCAATTCGCGGAAACGTCGCTGCCGGCCTGCGCGTGAAGGAAGGAGGAATGCCGCCGAGGCGCGAGGTTGACGAGATCGTCGAGGACGCTCTGCGGCGCGCCGCGTTGTGGGAGGAGGTAAAGGACCAGCTCCGCACAAGCGCAGTCGCATTGTCCGGAGGACAGCAGCAGCGACTTTGCATCGCTCGGGCGCTGGCGACGAAGCCAATGGTTCTGCTGCTCGACGAGCCTACCGCCTCGCTGGACCCCGCAAGCTCTCAGAAGGTCGAAGAGCTTGTCTATGAGCTTCGCTCCTCGATCACCATCGGGATCGTGACCCACAACATGCAGCAGGCGGCTCGCGTCTCCGATCGTACGGCATTCATGCTGATGGGCGACCTTGTCGAGATAGCGCCGACCAGCACGCTGTTCACCGCGCCGACCGACCAGCGCACCGAAGCGTACATCACCGGGCGGTTCGGATGACCGCAGTCGCCGAGAGCCCGGCGAACGTCGCGGCTCCGTCGCAGGGGTCCATCGAGTCGCGCCAGTTCGCGTTCTACTACGGTAACAAGCAGGCGCTTCTCGACGTGTCTCTCACCGTCCAGCCACACTCCGTGACGGCATTGATCGGACCGTCCGGCTGCGGCAAATCGACGTTTCTGCGCGCGATCAATCGCATGGGCGAGCTCATAGAAGGAACGCGTCACACGGGTGCGATGCTTCTCGAC
This sequence comes from Gemmatimonadota bacterium, assembly GCA_030775065.1. GTDB lineage: Bacteria > Gemmatimonadota > Gemmatimonadetes > Gemmatimonadales > Gemmatimonadaceae > UBA4720. The sequence continues at coordinate 4,300 of JALYJX010000188.1, forward strand.
GGTGAGGACATCTATGCTCCCGGCACCGACGTCGTGGCGCTGCGACAGCGCATAGGAATGGTATTTCAGCGATGGAATCCATTCCCGAAGTCGATTTACGACAACGTGATCTACGGCCCACGCATCAACGGAGTGCGTGGACGCGCAGAGCTCGACCGGATTGCGGAAGACTCGCTAAGGCGGGCCGGGCTGTGGGAGGAAGTAAAGGACAGGCTGCGCAAGAGTGCGCTTGCCCTTTCGGGTGGGCAGCAGCAACGTCTCTGCATCGCCCGCGCGCTGGCGAATCAGCCCGAGGTGCTGCTGCTCGACGAGCCTGCAAGCGCCCTCGACCCCGCCGCAACGCAGAAAATCGAGCAGCTTCTCTACGAGCTGAAGTCCGATCTTACGATCATCATCGTCACGCACAATCTGCAGCAGGCCGCCCGCGTCTCGGATCGGACCGCGTTCTTCTACCTCGGCCGCCTTGTGGAGGCAGATACCACCGAGCGAATCTTCACCCGCCCTGCGGAGACAGAAACCGAAGCATATATCACCGGGAGATTTGGATGACGTCACCAGGCATAGTTCGGCCGTTCCGTCATTTTCACGACGAGCTGACGAAACTCAAGGAGCGGCTGCTGTTCATGTCGCGCCGCGCGGAGGACACCATCGACCTCGCGGTCGACGCATTGATCACCCGCGACACGGGCAAGGCGCAGGCGGTGATCGAGAGCGACGTCGAGCTGAACAGACTCGAGGTGGAGCTCGAGCAGCGGGGAATCGAGCTGCTCGCGCTGCAGCAGCCGATGGCAACCGACCTGAGATTCATCATTGGAGCGATAAAAGTCTCCAACGATCTCGAGCGGGTCGGCGACCACGCCGTCAACATCGCCGAGTCGTGCCTGAAGCTCATGGAGGAGGACGAGCATCCGCCGATGGTCCCGGAGATTCCGGACATGGCGAGGCGCGCGAGAAAAATGCTGGGCGACGCGCTCGACGCATTCATAAGATCCGACGGTGCCCTGGGGCGCGCAGTTTGTGCCGCCGATGACGAAGTCGACGCGCTGCATGATTCGGTTTTCCGGATCATGCTCACCCACATGATGGAAGACCACCGGACCATCACGCCGTCGCTGGAGCTGCTACTCGTGAGTCGGAATCTGGAACGAGTCGCCGATCTGGCTACCAACATCGGAGAAGATGCGGTTTATCTCGCGGAGGGAAAGCTCATCAAGCATCACTCCGAAGACGTGCCCTAACGTTGTTTCGCGAGACTAGTTCGCGGCGTTGATCCTGTAGCCGAAGCCGCGGACAGTCTCGATCATGTCACCGGCGGCGCCCAGCTTCGACCTCAGCCGCTGAACGTGCATGTCCACAGTTCGCGTTTGAATATCAGGCGCGGCTTCCCAGACGGTCTGCAACAGATGTGAGCGACCCTGCACGCGGCCGCGTCGCTCGGCCAGCAGCAACAGGAGCTTGTACTCGGTTGGAGTAAGCTCGACCGCACGATCGTCTACGCTCACCCGATGTGAGTCACGGTCGATGAGCAGCGCGCCGATGCGGAGAGTCTCCGTTGATTGCGGGCCGCCCGCGGCGACGCGCCGCAGAATCGCCGCAACTCGCAGCACCAGCTCCTGTGGGCTGAAAGGCTTCATGAGGTAGTCGTCGGCGCCGAGCGATAGACCTCTGATGCGATCGGGCTCTTCTCTTCGGGCAGTGAGAAGAAGAACGGCCACGCTTTTTGTCGTCTCGTCGGCGCGAAGCGATTCGAGCACATCGAACCCGGACATGTCCGGCAGCATCAGGTCGAGCACCACGAGCGCCGGACGCTCGCGCCGTGCCTTTTCGAGGGCAGCGGCACCATTCGAGGCTGTCGAAACCCCGTAGCCGGATTTCGCAAGATGATATGCAACCAGCGCGACGATGTCCGCTTCGTCGTCGACCACCAGAACGCGCTGCTCGGGACTTCCGTTCCCCGTCATGGAATGAAACGTGGTTCCCAGGCCACCGGAGCGTCAACGGACGAACTGTCACAGTATCGTGACGAAACCGATTCACGCCCTCCAGCGCGGTTCAGGCAGTTCAACCGAGCCACGGGAAGCCCGGGCAGACGCTACGCCGGGAGCTTCACGATCTTCCCCATGAACATGATCGTGCCGGAAAAGCGCTCCCTGATCACAAACAGAAATGGACGGTCCACACGGATCGCCGAAGGCGCTGAGGTGAGGCCGATTCCTACGCTAGTTGCCGCCGCCGCCTCCGTGCCTTCCTCATTCACGTCCACAAACGTCTTCTGAATGACTTTCGTTATCACGAGCTCCCGCCCGCGGGGCGACATCGGAGTAAAATCCGCCGCATCGAAAGCGATGCCCATGCCGAGCGCACGGAGATCGTCGTTCAAGACGCGCTTCCACTCCAGCTTGAAGCGTGGAAAATAGAACTCCGACTGGTGCTCGCTGAACGATTCCTCCAGCGATTTCCAACTCTCCCCCGTGAGCGACTCGGCAAGGGTGTTGACATTCACGTTCTGATTTGGCAGCACGACCGTCATCGCATAGGCCGAGTTGCCGTAGAGCAGGTCGACCGCGGTGTAGGTCGAAGTGTGAGCTACTCTGAGCGGAACCGACTGGTGCATCAACGACACATTGGCCGTGCTTCCATCAAGAGCAAAGAACGGAGCCGGAGTGGTCTTCGACTTGTCGAACTGTTTCTGCCACACTCCCTTGAAGTAGATCGCGTTGATCAGAAACATCACTTCGTCGTCATCGATGTCGTCGAGGATCGCCGGAATCTTGTTGTTCGTGCTCTGATTGACCCACGAGTTGATGGTTGTGAGAGCCGAAGGGCTGGTGAAGTCGAGCCCCTTCACCTCGGCGTCGAAGAACGACTTGCTTTCCGCGAGGAAGGGGGCATTGAAGGGGAACGACTGCTCGTACCAGATCGAGTTCGCGATCCTGAAATCCGTGGATTCGTCGAG
>JALYJX010000189.1 GCA_030775065.1 Gemmatimonadota bacterium
CAAGCTTCAACGTTGGAGCGGATCGAGCAGATCGATCACGTGCGCGTCAATTTCATCTACGATCCTGACTTCCTGACCATCCGCAAGCTGAGTGTCAGCAAAAAACGCTACGAGCCCATGCTTCGTTGGTGACCAGTTCGGCCGGACGATCGTAGCCGGCTTCGTCAATTTCTTCGTCTTTTCCTTCGCTTGCTCCTTCTCCCAGTTCTTCTTCCGCTCGACGTCGATCTCGTCGATCGGATACGTCAGATGAACGATGATCGGCTCGCTTCCCCGCGCATTGAAAAGCATCTCCAATGAAGCCCGCTCGGGATTCCCGTGCTCACCATTTCCGGAGAAGACGTAGTGCTTCGCTATGATGCGCTCGAAAAAGTCATCGTCGAGGTTGTTATCGCTTCCATGATGGGGAACCTTGAGCACGTCAACTTCCATCTGTCCATTGGGCTCAATCAGTCCAACGAGCTCGAGCCCCTCTAATATCTTGTCGCCACGCGCGTCTCCCGTTAACAGCACACTCTTGTCACCCGATTCCGCGAGGACGACAAGGCTGGAAAGATTAGGCACTGACGGATCTACGTAAGCGGCCAACGCGGCCGGAGGAGTCTTTCCCTCCCTCTTCAACTTCTTCAACCAGTCATTGTGTTTTTTCTGCAGCTTGAGAAGCTCCGGCTTCATTGGCCCTGCTACGGTCAGCGTCAGCCCGCCGCCGGCGTCGATTGACTCACCGTTCTCACGCGCGATAATCAGCTTGCCGTCGAAATCCGGATTGAGTGGATATCCGAGCCTCTCCGCATCCCGGCGCAATTGAAAACCCTGCGGGATGCTTGCGAGCACTTCCAAACCACTCTGCACAACCTCCAAATCCTCAGACGACTCCTCTTCGACCTCGCGCACGGCATCGTCGGGCAATCCTGCTCCGGCTGTTGAAGCCGGACCAAAGTGAGCCGTAAATGCCGCAGTCAGCTCCTCAGGCGTGTGGTCGATTATCTCGTCGAAGCTGTTGTGCCAGAGGCTCAAAATGTTCACAAGCCGTGGCTGCTGGGCGTTCGCAGTTACGATCTCCTCTTTCGTCAGATCCAGAATCCCCTGCATGTGATCGTCGTCAACGTGGCTGATCATCAGCAGGTCGACCTGGAGCGAGTCCTGATCGGTGAGCCCGCGAGCATCCCGAATCTCCTGCAACCGGGGCCTCAGATGCGGCTTGTACACCCCTCTTGGACCACCGTCGATCAGTACCAGACCCGGATCATTCTCTGAGCCGAAGTGAAGAAGCAGGCAGTCGCCTTTGCGCGCGCGTCTCACGTCCAGACTGAAGATCATCGTCGCCTCCTTAGATGCTTTGGAAAGTTCGAAGCACGTCGAGCATGCCATGCCCCTGGAAGCTTCGCTCCCGACCCAGATCAGTCGCATTTTCGCAGAGGATGCGCTTGATCCGGCGCGGCTGGCCGATGAGCTCCGAATAGCGCGCCATCAGCATTGCGGCCGCACCACTTACGTGCGGAGCGGCCATGCTCGTGCCGTCGAGATCACCCCAGCCTTCGCGGAATGGGGCGCGAATCCGTTCACCCGGCGCCACCAGATCCGGCTTCGGCCGCCCGTCACCAGTAGGCCCTCGGCTCGAAAAGAAACTGACGCCGTATCTGTGCGGCTCATAACGGTGTGTCGAGCCAACAGTGATCACACCATCCGCGTTTCCGGGATCGGTAATGCTGAACGCCGTGTACCCTTCGTATGAGCCTTCTCGTGTCGTGAAGTTCTGATAGCCAAGATTGCCGGCTGCCGTCACCACGACCACCCCGCTGTCGACGAGCCGCTCACACTCCATACAGATAGGCGTCCGCCCGCAGGCGTAATTCCGAACGTCATGAGGAATCGACAGGCTGAGATTTGCGCCGTGGATCGTCATGTATTCGGTCCGCGCATTGAGATAGCGGATGTACTGAATGGCTGCGATAATCGCGAACTCAGTCTCCTTGCTGCCCGGAGCGAGAACACGGAAATCATAGAGCTGAATATCCGGGCACATGCCGTCTACGAAATCAGCCCCGTCCTCCTTCGAAAGCTTTTCAGCGGCACTCTTGCTTGCTCCGATAACGCCGGCCACGTGTGTGCCATGGTCACTGGTTGACGGCCGGGCCTCAGGCCTGATTTTCACGAACGGCTCAACCAGGTCCCAGTGGATGCCGCGGCGCTGCTTCGCATCATTTGCCAGCTGAGTCAGCAGCTCCCTGGCTTTCGCCGGCTCAGGTTTTTCGAGCAATCGGTCATGCAGTAAGTCCCTGAGCCGCGCTTTCGTAGCTTCATTGTCTTTCAGATTGTCGAGGCTGACGATCTTCCGGATATTGCTGAAATCGAAGCTCTTCCTAACCCGGGAAACTCCATCAGCGTCCTTGAAAGCGTCGTGATCTCCCTGGATACCCGAATCAATGACTGCCCACGCGATGTCACTGCAATCCACGCCGAAAAGTGTCCGCGCCGCATCGGCCTTCACCGCGGGAATCGATCTGTCGAGCGCGGCCGTCGCGGCGCGATTGAGGGATATTTGCCAGACCAGCTCCTCTGCAGGTTGGATTCTCTCGAGCAAAGGAACAACGAGGTTGTGGATCGCCTGAGCCTTCACGTTTTCAAGTGCAGCCGACAGCACTTCGTCGGATGCCGCGCCCGGCGGCAGTTTGTCCGGTGCGTTTTGCTCACGTGCCCAGAGAATCAAACCAGTCAATGCTACGAATCGATCGAATGCGGGCAGAAGATCATCAGACAGAGAGCCCTCAAATCCGGTTTTCCATTGTTTAGCGAGCTCGACAATGGCGGTGACGACTCGATTCAGCCGAATTGCACCGCTCTCTTCATTTCCAAACGTGACGTATTGATCCCGGATTCGCTTGCTATGCGACCACACGGTCATGGGCATTACGACTTCCAGAAGCTCGTTGAAATAGAGGCGTGCGGCGACGATGCCGTTGAGAGGTGAAATGTCAGCGCCTTCCTGCTCCGGCGGTCGCTTGATTCTCTCGTCGATCAGCATTGCGACCTCGCCTGCGGGATGCTCCCGGTGCGGCGCTATCAGCAGCTCGATCGCTTTGTCGGGCGTGCTCGCAAATGCAAGCCACACATCTCCCAGGATTGGGGAGTCCTGCAGCTGACGGCGGTCATTCGTCGGCCCGAGAAGTACGAACTCGACAAATGCGCGAGGTATGGAGATAGCCATTCTTGCCGACCTGTGAGACAGATGCGAATACAATACGCGTAACGCACGCGTTCCACACTATTTCAGGTCATCTGAACTATCCGAAGCGGCAATTCCTGGATGACATTCGATGATGCCACTCGATCGACAAAGCAACAATGCTGCTTTTGCATCACCTGACTGCTTGTTTTGTATCGTTACAATCGGCTGTTCTGCAGTAGCGGCCCTCCCGCCGTGCCGTCGATACAAATTCGGCACTCGCCGATGCAAAACAGGCATATCGCATTATGGCTGGTGAGCCGTATGCTTGAGTTTTCGAAATGCTGATGCAATAGAGTAGACGTCAGGAGTCGAGCGCTCGCAAAAAGGGGGCAAGATGAAAGGATCGATCACCGTCGCGTCGTTGATGATCACGATGCTCTCGCCAGAACCATCGAGTGTCGAGGCGCAGTCCACCGCCGTGCGCCGCCCCCCGCTACCCGCAACGGTTCTCGCCCGGCCTCGCAATGACTCCGTTGCGATACGGCAACCGAGCGGGCGCATTCCCGCCGGCGCAGTCACTACACTTGCCCCCGGGGCCGCCACCGCGACCGTCGCTCCTGCCTTCCAGCCTCCACCAGCGCCGCGTCACCCAACAAGCGCGCGAACGGCAATCAGTCGTGCGCGGCTCGAGCGGATTCTCGGCGGACCGAGTGCGGCGATACGTGTAATTCGACCATCCGGAGTCACCAATCTCCCGACCGCAACCGACTCCGTTCGGATTGTGCCGGGCGATTTGATATTTCGTAAGATGTCGGATACGGCTCATCGCATCGTTGCGACGGCTTCGACGGGCACGTTGCCTGCCGCATCGCCCACCGACGCTGTTTACGCAATGCCCTACAGTCTGCTCACGGTCGACTTGGCTGGCGTTGAGCGGACTCTTGTGCCGCGATTCATTGTGAAGGGCGGCGCCCTGACCTACGATCCCCAATTACGCAAATACAGGGGAACCGCAATCGTCGGGCTCGAGGACACCGTGCGTCCCGGCCGCGTACCCCTGGCGCAACCGTTTGAGTTGCAGCTCACGACTACAACCGGCGGCACTATCTCGCCGGATAGTCTTGCGATTGACCACACGAGCCTCCAGTACCGCTCAACTCAGATCGAGTCCACCGATTCTACCAACGTGCGAATCCGCACTACGGCTGATCCAACTGGCTTCGTAATCGGCGTGCCAGTACGAGACATGAGATTGAACTTGATTCCGAGCCCGCGATCGATTGAGGGGTTCGGCCTCGCGACAACAGACATCATGCTGACGCTACCTCGCGACATGGCACGTGGAGACTCGGCGACGGTGGATTTATCCGGGAGTACCACTCAGGTGCGACCCAAGAGCGTGCTCGTCCGGGGTTTTGGGAGCTCCAGCGTACGACTTCGTTCCGGCCTCCCGGGACAGGACACGATAAGGGCTTACATCGACGGGGCCTTCGTGGGAGAGACCGTGGTCACGTTCAAACGGCCCTGGACCTTCCTTGGTGCGACACTGATCGGAATTCTCCTCGGGGGGTTTGCACGATTTGTCAGCGCCAAACGTCGAAAGCGTGCTCGCGCGCTCTACTGGGACATCGTCAGGGGATCTCCGTTCGGAGTGATCGCCGCTGCAGCAAGCGCCATCGGACTGGACCTTGCGCAACTGAAGATCGAAGATCCTGGAGCCTGGATCGCAGTCATGGTGACGGCGGCATTCGGTGCGTGGATCGGCGCCCGTATCCTCGATCGCACGGCGACGCCACCGGCGCCACCGCCGGAGCCATCGCCATGAGCCGATCTACGAAGGAATAACCAGCCTGGGAATGGCGCGAAACATCATCATCTGTTGCGACGGCACCGACAACCAGTTCGGCGCCTCGAACACGAGTGTGGTTCGTCTCGCGCAAGTCGCCGTTCAGGATCCGAATCGACAGATCGTTTACTACGATCCAGGAGTGGGAACGCTACCGGAGACCTCTGCCAGGTCAAAAATCGCGCAAACGCTTTCGCAACTGAAAGCACAAGCGTTCGGAACCGACATCGACGACAAGGTGTGCGTTGCTTACGGGCACCTCATGGAATTCTGGGAGCCCGGCGATCAGGTATTCATCTTCGGATTCAGTCGCGGCGCGTACACAGCTCGAGTGCTTGCCGGTCTCCTGTACTCGCTCGGACTCCTTCCGCGAGGGAATCAGCACCTTCTCCCGTACGTGATTCGAATCTTCAAGTCACTCAAATCGAACACCGACGGCTACTGGGAGCTGTGCAACAATTTCCGATGGTCATTCGCTCGGCCCATACCCGGCGACGATGAACGCCGCTTCCCAATTCACTTCGTCGGATTGTTCGACACCGTTTCTTCCGTTGGATGGATATGGAATCCCACGAAGTACCAGTACACGTTTCGCAACCCGGGCCTCACAACAGTTCGCCACGCCGTGGCGCTGGATGAACGCAGAGCGTTCTTCCGACAAAACCTCTTCGGAAACGTAGACGGTCAGGATCTGCTGGAGATGTGGTTCGCCGGCGTACACTCCGATGTCGGCGGAGGATATTCCGAAGCGGACGGTGGCCTGTGGCGTGTGACGTTCGAGTGGATGCTCGCCGAAGCTCGGAACGGTGGGCTGCTTGTTGACCCCGATCGCCTACAAAAAGTTCTGAACAGAACAACGCCGCCTGGGAACCCCTGGGCCGAGCCGCAGCACGAATCACTCAAAGGTGTATGGTGGATCGGCGAAGTATTTCCCAAGCACGTTTACGATGCGCTCACCAAGTCGTATCGGTGGAAGCTCAACCTTGGCAGACACCGAACCGTTCCGCAGGGTGCGCTGCTTCCTCGGGCCGTTCTCGAGCGGTTGAGATTGCCAACCTATTCGCCGCCGAACCTGTCCGAAAACTTCAAGGCAAAGGTGAGAGCGCTCCCGTCATTACCGGACAGTCTAAACTACGATTCGAAGCCTCACACATGAGGGACATAGCCCCTCATTCACCCACAATTTCGTTCAGGCCTTCGACTACGCGGCTCAATTCTTCGTCTGACGCACGCGCGATCCGCTTGCCGATCCGCTCCGTAGCAAGCGTCCGGATCTGACTGATCTTGATCCACGACCGCTTTGGCAACCGGGACGCACGACTCTCGAGCGTGAGCGGAAAGCCGGCACGCGGCTCCAGGCTGGTGAGCGCCACAGCGATAACGGTGCCCGAGCGTGCATTGAAGACGTCGTGGCTCAAAACGAGAACGGGCCGCTGGCCGGCTTGCTCGTGCCCACGAGTGGGGTCGAGCTCCGCCCAACGGATTTCACCTCTCAGTATGCGGGCCATGTATCGAGCTCGGAGCTCAGCCCTTCCTCAGCAAGTGCTTTCTCTTCCTCTGCATCGAGTTTGGCGCACTCGCGCGCGAGGCGAGCCCGGCTCAATCGTTCGAGTTTCTCCGCCAGCGCTGCTTCTATTGCCTGGCTCCGGTTTGGGAACCGGTTTTGGGCGATCAGGTCGTCGAGCTCGTTGAGGATCTCCGAATCGACGGTGACGGCGACTTTGGTCTTCGGCATATCGGCTTCTCGGTATGATATAATATCATACCTACGCCTTGCGTGCGGTTCAACTCATAATCACACACGCTGAATCAAAATCTCGCGACCGGATATCCCGTCGGCAGCAGTCAAACTGCTCCTGGCCGCAGCAGGTACGACTTTGCAGTAACCATCTCCGCGCAAATGGGCCGCGGCACGCGGCTACGAGCGAGTCCTATTGAATATCAGCGTCAGGGGGTGGTAATTGAACTTGCTGCTCGCGCTCCACCGTCAGGCCTGGTGTCTTCTGCAGCGAGGCGATCTTCGACTCAGGAATTTCGCCTGTAACCACGCCGATGGAATCGAGAACCGACTCAACCTTCATCCCCTGTCTTCGAAGAGTCGATACTGTCTCCTTCAAATCCCCGCCAGGAGTCGTAACGACTACGCGAACTGATCCACCTTTTTTTGACTTTGCCATAACGCCCTCTTGAAGATGAATGTGAGCACCGCCTGCCGCAATTGCCCGGAGAGCAATTGCGGC
>JALYJX010000190.1 GCA_030775065.1 Gemmatimonadota bacterium
TCAACACACGATTCGAGTCAAGAACGAGGGCGCACAGGGACACGACCTCGTGCTGATGAAGCTTGCACCGGGAAAGACTGCAGAGGATATCGCCATGTCCTTGAATCCGGAGCGTGCGCGACGCAGGGACCAAAAAGATCAACCGATACCGCCGCTGGAAAGCCTTGGAAGTCCAATAGGGGGCATCGCCACAATCCGTCCGGCGATGGAAGTATTCTTCACGACAACCCTTACACCTGGTGAGTACGTCCTTATTTGTATGACGACCGCTCCGGACGGGCGGTCGCACATCGAGCACGGGATGATCCAGCAAACACGTATTCAGTGACCTGTTGGATCGATGCGAGACATACGCCTCGTGCCGCTCGCATAACACACGTTGAAGCTGACGGGCGATTTAATGAAGCTCGCTGCGCTCGCATTTTGTTTGATTCGCCCGCAGCTTTCTGTGAAGCGGCGCCCCGCGTCAAGTACGATTTGCACTTGCCGTTGAAGTTCTTCAATTGTCCGTGCGACCTTCGAGCTGCTGCTCAGCCTTCTGTTCGCGCTCTGTGATGAGGCACACTGGCCTCGGCGCCTTTGGGTTTACGAAGGAGCGGCGGCGCCAACTAACTGTCGGCTCTCGACTGCGGCCATAAGCTGCGACGCGCTCGCCGCTCCCTATTCAGTCATCTCGAATTCACACAGCTAAGACATCAGCTCGCCTTAGCCAGAATTGGCCGAGGCATGCGAAGGTTCGTAGCGTTGTACGGTGATTTGTCTCTCCACATCGCATAGAGAATCCCAGCAAGACGGCGCGCCAATGCGACTACCGCGATCCGCTTACCGCGGCGGGCGGCAATCAAGAGTGCCCATGCACGCAGGGCCGCTGTTTCCTCGCTCTTTGATCTCATGATCCGCCAGGCAGCTTCGACTAGGAGATAGCGCACACGCGAGTTACCGGCCTTCGTGATCTTCCCGACTCTGCGTTTTTCACCCGAGCTTCGTTCTCCCGGCACCAAACCCAGAAACGCTTCGAACTGATGCGCTGACTGAAACCGCGAGATGTCGTCGACTGTGGAAACTACAGCGCTCGCTGTCACCGGTCCGATCGATGGAGCCGTCGTCAGCAGAGCTACTTCTGAGTCATTCTTTGAGAGAGATGCAATGCGTCGGTCGGCTGAAGCGATCTGCTCGTTGATTGGCTCCAGCACCTGGAACAACGGCATCAACTCGGTGGCCAGAGTATCGGAGAGATCGAGCTCGGCTATCCTCCGGGCAACGAGCTCCGCCTCACTGCCAGCGACTCGCAACCCATCGCGTCTCACCAATGCTTTCGCCAGCGAGATGTATCGCGTCCGTGTCCGCACGAGCGCCTCACGCACGGCCAGCTCCGCTCGTACGTGCCGGCGACCAGCCGACACACGGTGCGCCGGACGATATGCTCCGAGTTTCAGTGCTTCTGCGAGAGTGCGCGCATCACGCTTGTCGGTCTTCACGCGCCGAGTGCGAGTGGCATACATCGGCGCATAGTTTGGATCAGCAACGATTACCTCGTGACCAAGGCTCTCGAGGTGCTGTGCTACCCACTCGCTCTCAGTGGATGCCTCGAGAAGAATGCGGGCTCTCGGCCGATTGCCGAGGACAGCGGTGAAGCGCTCACGGCTCGTGACGATCCTTCGCTCCTGAGTCATCCCATCTTCGGCGAGAATGCACAGCTGGCTCTCGCGCTTGTGCAGATCCAGTCCTATCGTTTCCATGACGGCTGGCCTCCCGGTTAGTTGTGCCTCCTCGAAAGAGGATGAGCACGTCCATGTTTGTGGGGCGAAGTTGCCACCACGTCGCCGTGGAGGTCCAGCCGATTCATACCAACTAGCTTGAGGCGTTCGGCGGATCGAGAAGACAACTCCTTCAACGGAGGCCAGAATGCGCAATCTGTTCCGATCAGGGGCGGTGTTTTTCATAATCGCGGGGATCTCGTTTCTGGTGGCCGCTGGTAAGTATTTGCTGACTGGCAACGGCTCCGCTGCCTTCCCAGGAGCATTGGTGGCCAACGCGCTGGTGATGTTGGCAATTGGGATCGCGGTCAGGCGCAAGAACATCAAATGAGTGCATGCCTGGGCTGTCGGAGCCGGGGAGCGCAAACTGAAAAAGCCAGTTCCATGGCAAGGACTCAGGGGGCCGCTACCAGTACACTCATGTATGGGTCAAGCGGGCGGGTCGGTGGCAGGTAGTCGCGGCACGTGTGACCCGCCTCCAGGAACCCGAGTCCTGAGGGACGAACCCGACGGATTCATGAGAAGTCTGAAGGCTAGTCCCGAAATGCCGCCCAACACCACGATGCAGCCGACAATCGGCGCGCAGCAGTGTTGCTTTTATGAATGGTGAAGCTCGCGCCGTTTGGGGCTGATCGCGAGCCGTTAGCGGGACGAAGCGCTCCTCGACAGAATTAATGTTGTGAGCAAGACCCTCGAGCTGATCCAAGCACTCGCTTCGCGCGGTAAACTCAAGGTCTCGCTGCATGGCTACGAGGAGCTCGCGAACGATGAGATCAGGGTACGAGATGCCGTCTCCGGACTCTCAACCGCTGCCGTGGTCGAGGACTATCCGACCTACTCCAAAGGACCCTGCGTTCTCGTCTTACAGCGCGATGGTGTCGGCCAGCCGATTCACATAGTTTGGGGTATCCCCGCAGGCCAAGAGTCGCCGGGCGTCTTGGTGACTGGATATCGACCGGCTCTAGACAAGTGGGACAAGTCGTGGCGCAGGAGACTGAAATGAGTGCAACCGAATCGAAGCGGCTGGTTCGAGAAGGAGACTTCGTGGCGGAAGTTGATGTTGAACTTCTCGAGGAACCAGGAGGCTGGGCGCCCTACCTCTCGCTTCAGGACGCGAACAAGCTTGACGCTGTTCGAGAAGCGTTGCGATCCGGCGATCTTCAGCGCGCGTCGAAGCTCGCTGCTCGAATTTATCGCCTCACCCCGCTTTCACTCACAGACGCCTGCTAACAACGCAATGGAGCAGACGGCGCGTCTGTCGGAAGCGGCCGGCTCGCTTCGCTCGCTGGCCGCCTTTATTTGTTGTGCGCCGCTGCTCATTGCTGGGCGTTAGGCGGCTTTAAGGATTCACGTTTCGGAGGCACCATGACCGTCACGTTCAAAGTCAACGGACAATCCAGGACCGTGGACGTCCCACCGGACATGCCGCTGCTTTGGGTACTGCGCGACGTGCTCGATCTCAAGGGAACCAAGTTCGGTTGCGGCATCGCGCACTGTGGCGCGTGCACGGTGCACATCAATGGGACGCCGACACGATCGTGTCTTCGAGCCATCGGCACCGTCGCGGGCGCCGAGGTCACGACGGTCGAGGGCCTGTCGCCGGACGGCTCGCATCCGTTGCAGCGCGCCTGGAAGGAGCTCGACGTTCCGCAGTGCGGGTACTGTCAGGCCGGCCAACTCATGTCGGCGGCCGCGTTGCTCAGGCGGAACCCGAAGCCTACCGACGCGGACATCGACACCGCGATGAGCGGCAACATCTGCCGATGCGCGACGTACACGCGCATCCGTCAAGCGATTCACGCCGCGGCGAGCGCGACTGCGACGCAGGCGGGCGCCAACCGCTCCGGCGAATAGAGGGACGCCCCCATGACAACGACAACGACTCGCCGCGACTTCTTGAGGGTGACCTCCATTGTCGGCGGAGGACTCCTGTTCGCCAGCTACATCGAGACCGCCGACGCGCTGTCTGCATTCGCGGCGCCAGGCGCCGCTGATTTCGTCCCGAACGCCTTTATTCGGATGACACCGGACGGCATCGTCACGATCGTCGCGAAGAATCCCGAGATCGGGCAGGGAGTGAAGACGATGCTGCCGATGCTCATCGCCGACGAGCTGGACGTCGAATGGAAGAACGTGCGTGTCGAGCAGGCGATGCTCGACACGACGAAGTTCCAGGGGCAGAGCGCGGGGGGGAGCACCGCGACGCCGAACAACTGGCTGCCGATGCGGCGTGTCGGCGCCGCCGCGCGCGCGATGCTCATCACGGCTGCGGCGCGGACATGGAGCGTCCCGGAATCGGAAGTCGAGACGCGCGACGGCGTCGTGCATCATCGCTCCAGCGGCCGATCGCTGAAATACGGCGAGCTGCTGGATCAGGCCGCGGCCGTCCCGGCACCGGCGCTCGACTCGGTGAAGCTCAAGGACGCCAGGGATTTCAGGATCATCGGAACAAGCCAGCCCGGCGTGGACAATCACGCGATCGTCACGGGCCAGCCGATTTTCGGAATGGACATCACGGTTCCGGGGATGCTGTACGCTGTGTATCAGAAGTGTCCCGTCTTCGCGGGGAAGGTGGTGAGCGCGAACGTCGAAGAGATCAAGAGATTGCCAGGTGTGCGTCACGCCTTCGTCGTCGAAGGACAAGCCGCGCTTGAGGGTCTCCTGAGTGGAGTCGCCATCGTCGCGGACAGCTGGTGGGCGGCAAACTCCGCGCGACAGAAGCTCAAAGTCGCCTGGGACGAAGGCGCAACCGCGGAGCAGGGTAGCGCGGCGTTCGCAGCGCGCGCCGCCGAGCTCGCGAAGCAATCGCCCGCCCGCATGCTCCGCAAAGACGGCGACGCCGACGCAGCGCTGAAATCAGCCGCGAAAACAGTGGAGGCACAGTACTACTATCCGTTCCTCGCGCACGCCGCGTTGGAACCGATGAATACCACGGCGCAGCTCAAGGATGGCAAGCTCCAGATATGGTCGCAGTCGCAAACTCCCGCCGCTGGACGGGAGTTGGTGTCGCGCACGCTCGGCATCCCCGAGTCGGACATCACTGTGCATATGCTGCGCAGCGGGGGCGGATTCGGCCGCCGCCTCATGAACGACTATATGGTCGAAGCCGCGTGGATCGCGCGTCAGGCCGGCGTACCGGTGAAGCTCGTGTGGACACGCGAGGACGACCTGCAACACGATTTCTATCGTCCCGCGGGCTGGCACTATTTCACCGGTGGTCTCGACGCGTCCGGAAAGCTCGTGGCGATGAAGACGCATTTCATCAGCTTCGGCGAGAAGGCCACACAACAGGACGGCCAGGTGGTCGAGCGCGGCGTGCGGGCCGCGGACATTCCACAGCTCGAGTTCCCGGCGCGATTCCTGTCGAATTTCTCGCTCGGCGCGTCCTACATGCCGATCGGCGTGCCAACCGGCTGGCTGCGCGCGCCCGGGAGCAATGGAATCGCATTCGCGTTCCAGTCGTATCTCGACGAGCTGGCACATGCCGCCGGCAAGGACCCGATGCAGTTCCGCATCGACCTGCTGTCCGCCCCGGCCATGGGTGAAAGCACACCGCAGATGTACAACGCCGACCGCATGCGCGGCGTGGTCGAGCTGGTCGCTGAGAAATCCGACTGGGCGCGCCGCTCGAAGTCGTTACCGAAAGGAACAGGCCTGGGCGTCGCGTTCTACTGGAGCCACCGCGGCTACTTCGCGGAAGTCGTCCAGGCCACCGTCAGCAAGCAGGGCGCGCTGAAGGTCGACAAGGTTTGGGCTGCCGGCGACGTCGGGAGCGAGATTATCAATCCGAGCAACGCGGAAAACCAGGTGCAGGGGTCGGTGATCGACGGGCTCGGCGAAGCGATCAATCAGGAGATCACTATCGACAAGGGGCGCGTCGTGCAGGGCAACTTCAACAACTATCCGTTGTTGCGCATGCGCGAGGCTCCACCCGTGATTGAGGTGCATTGGAGGAAGACGGACTTTCCGCCCACCGGAATCGGCGAGCCTGCGCTGCCTCCTGCCCCACCGGCACTGTGCAACGCCATCTTCGCGGCGACAGGCAAGAGGATACGATCGCTTCCGATTTCCAAGCACGATCTCAAATGGAGCTGACTGCAACTACGGATCCGAGGTCGCGCACGTCGCTGATTACTTCGAGAGCGTGTGGACCTCGCTGCCAGCCAGTAGCAGCGCGCCGACGCCGTAGACCTCGGTCGTGTTTGCGGTCGTCGCTCCCGGCTGATCGCCAATCCGCTGCACCCACCCGAGCATGCCGTCGGGATGCATGGCTTTGACCATCGCAAGCCAGCCGCGGGTGACGGCAGGTTCGTAGCGCGCCCGATCGAGCAATCCCTGGTTGATTCCCCACGCGAGGCCGTAAACGAAAAAACCAGTCCCGCTCGTCTCCGGGTTCGGGCGGCTATCCGGGTCGAGCAAGCTCGCTCGCCAGTAACCATCCGCGCCCTGAAGGGTGGCGATCGTCTCGGCCATCTCGCGGAAAAGCGTGACGTACCGCGCACGGTCGGGATAGTCCGCCGGCAGCTCCTCCAGCACGCGCGCAATTCCGGCAAACACCCAGCCGTTGCCGCGGCTCCAGAACACCTTCTTGCCATTTGGCTCCCGCTGGTTAAAGAACCGGCTGTCGCGGAAGTAGAGGTGCACGCTCGTGTCGTAGAGGTAGTCGGTGGTCTTCCACCAGAGGCGGTTCGCCAGGTCGAGATACTTGCGGTCGCCCGTGACGGTCGTCACGGCGGCAAGCGCCGGCGGCGCCATGAAGAGCGCATCGCACCACGCCCACTCGCGCATCTCGATCCCGTTCCCCCACGCCAACGGTTCGTTGAAGGGCCGCGTGGCCAAAAAGTCGAACAGGGCCAGCGCCGGCGCCAGAATCTTCTTGTCTTTCTCACGCTGGAAGATCCTCGCGTAGGTGGCGATCACGGCGTAGTCATCGGCAAGACCAGGGCTGAGTCCCGGGCGCCACTGGTTGCGCTCCCCCATCGCCTTCATCGCGTCGTAGTATTTCGGCGAGTCAGACAGCTCGGAAAACGCCATCATTCCCGTGTAGAAGGCCGCCACAGTCCAGTCGTAAGGCGCATGCTTCGATGGGTGCGCGAGCTGCCAATCAGCAGCCGCCGTCATCACGCGCCGCACCGCCGCACGCGTGAGGTCGGCCGAGAACCCCGGCGGCTGGGCGGGCTGCGCCACGGCAAGTTGTGTCAAGCTGGCCCACACCGGGATCAGCGCGCTCACGACGAAGATCTGCTGTCTCATGTGCTTACTCCTGGCGTCAGTGTCGATGCACTGAATACTTCATGCGCCGGCGACGTGCGCGAGGGCCGAGGGGTCTGGCAGCCATGATGCATTCAGATGCACGAACTGCGGTTATGTCGAGTTTGTACCGTGCGGCCGCCTAACCGGACGTTGCAGCAGACGTTGGCGTTAGACATCGCAATGCATCCCGCTCAACGCCGGTTGGCTACGCCGCAGCAGGCGGTCCGAACCAGG
>JALYJX010000191.1 GCA_030775065.1 Gemmatimonadota bacterium
TAGTGAACGGTCCCGACATTGCCTTCGACGATGGGCCGGTTCTGCAGGTCGAGTGTTTTGACGTACTCCTTAAGCTGAGGCGAATTGAGTGGCGCCGTCATCGGGAGATTCGCGGTGTCGGTAGGATTCCCGCGACTGTCGGTGAGTATCAGCGGCACGCCGGATTCACGAATGTGCCTCGCGAGATCGAGCAGCGTGGTGTTGGCAGCATCGGGGTTGGGATCGTTCAGCCCGTCGTACACGCGGGCGTACATCAGTCCGACTCGCGACGCTTCCCGACGCAGCTCGCGAACAACCCCCTGCGTGTAGATGACGTACCAGACCAGCAGCGCGGCAACGCAGACCGTGGCAATGGTGACCGGAGCTGGCCGGCGCACGCTCAGCTCAGCCGGTCGGACCCGACGTAAGGCTTCAGCGCGTCGGGGAGTGTTACGCTGCCATCCGGATTCTGGTGGTGCTCGAGAATCGAAGCGATCACTCGGGGAAAGGCCAGGGCTGAGCCATTCAAGGTATGCACGAAGCGCGGCTTCCCACCTTCTGCCGGTCGATAGCGGATATTTCCGCGGCGAGCCTGATACTCAGTGAAGGAGCTGCAGGACGACACCTCGAGCCACGCGCCGACACCTGGCGCGAAAACTTCGAGATCGTATGTCTTCGCGCTGCTGAAGCCCGTATCCCCCGCCGCGAGAAGCACCCGGCGGTAAGGCAGCTCGAGAAGCTGAAGCACTTTTTCGGCGTGCGCGGTGAGAACCTCCAGCTCGTCCAGCGAACTCTCGGGAGTCGCGTATCGCACGAGCTCGACCTTGTCGAATTCGTGAACGCGTAGAAGTCCACGCGTATCCTTTCCGGCAGCACCCGCTTCCCGGCGAAAACATCGCGAGCACGTTGCGAAGCGCTTGGGAAGATCGGCCGCATTGAGAATCTCGTCACGATAAATGTTCGTCACGGGCACTTCCGCTGTCGGAATCAGAAAGAGATCGTCGTCACGCAGCCCGTACATGTCGTCCTCGAACTTCGGCAGCTGGCCAGTCGCGGTCATCGACGCACGATTCACGACTACCGGAACCCACAGCTCTTCGTAACCATGGTCGCGCACGTGGAGATCGAGCTCCATGTTCATGAGCCCGCGTACGAGACGGGCGCCGAGCCCCCGATATAGAATGAATCCCGACCCGGCGATCTTCGCACCGCGCTCGAAATCGATGAGGCCGAGCTTTGCTCCAACCTCCCAATGCGGCGAGACACTCCCCTTCTCCCGTGGTGTGCCCCACGTGGCAACGACAGCGTTGAATTCCTCGCTGCCTTCAGGCACCTCCGACAGCGTGAGGTTGGGTATTTCCATGAGGGCGACTGTCAGATCCGACTCCAGCGAGGCGAGCTCGCCCTCGAGGCGGGCGATCTCGTCGCCCAGATCTCTCGACTGTCCGAGCAGCTCCTCCGCACTCTCGCCGGCTTTTTTTCGGCGAGCGACCTCTTGACTGATCCTGTTGCGGGCGGCTTTGCGCTCTTCGACAGCCTGGATCATCCCACGCCTGTCGGCGTCGATTGCCTGCGCGCGGTCGATGACGGGCGCGAGCGCCTCCAGCTTCCCCCGGCGGCGCATGCCTTCGCGAAGCGTGTCCACCTGCTCCCGAAACATGCGCAGGTCATGCATTGCTACTGTCCGGGAATTCCCGGCTCGAAGGATCTGAACCCGCAGTTCGGATCCATCACGGTCCTGATGTTGATAGTCCGGCTGGGCACATCGACCGAATCGATCACGATCTTCGTGTAGATGTTCTGAGAGAGGTGAAACGCGCAGAGATCGCCGGTCGATCCGCGATAAGCTTCGACCACAACCACCTGCCCTCTGCCGGCGACGACGGCGGCGCTGTCGGGGTAGGTGCCGGTCGGGGCAATCTTCACCGAATCGAATGGAGCATCGACCTTCCGCAGCCCAACGGGCCTGTCGCCGCCAATCGAGCTCACGACGAGCTTCACGGGGTACACGACCGCGTTGCCTTCCGCGTTGATGTCGAATGCAACGTCGAAGTTGGCGTTGCCGTCCACGCGCGTCGCCGCTCGCGCGGCCGTATTGAGACCGCTCGGATAGGCCGGTGGAGTGCCGCTCAAGGCAAAGATCGTATACGAGTCTTCTACCGTTGGCAGTGTAGCGGCGAACGGGTCCCGATCGTCACAAGCTGCAAGCGCGAGCACTGTGAGCACGGCGCCGGCGATGGATTTTCTGAGGTTCATTCGTCAGGAAAAAAGAGATGTCGGCTGCTGCGCCGCAACTTTCGATAATACCCTGTAAATCGTGGCAGTTCAAGCAATTGGCCGCTTGACTTCACCCTCTGCGCAATCTAGCTTCGCAACACTTTCGACGGATTTACCGATGCCGAGCATTCGCGACCTTACAGTCGCCATCCGACAGCGGCCCGGCATCGAAGCAGTGGTTGTGCTCGGCCGCGATGGGCTGCTGATCGACGCCCAATCCAGAATTCCAGTGAACGCAGAGGATTTGGCAGCACGAATCCCCGGACTGGTTGCTTCGGCCGACGAAATCGGACACACCACTCAGCGCGGCGAGATGCGCCTCGCTCTCGTCGAGCACGAGTTCGGATATGCCATCGTATCGTCGGTCGGCGACGACGCCCTCCTCTGCGTCCTCACCGATCAGTCCGCCGACCTCGGAATGCTGCTGTATGATGTCAGACGACATCGGCAGGCGATCGCGTCAATCCTTTAGAAGAGACGGATGACGAGCCAGCAGCTGCCTGAAGAGCGCCACATCCTTGTCGCCGACGACGAAGCGCACATTGGCCGTATCATCAAGATCAAGCTCGAGCAGGGGCCATTCCGCGTCTCGCTCGCCTACGACGGCCAGGAAGCAATAGAGATCCTCGAGCGCGAAAAGGGGGCTGACCTCGTTGTCCTCGATTTGATGATGCCACGTCTCTCGGGGCTGGACGTTCTCGATCATATGCGGAGCCGGCCGGAGTGGAGGGCCATTCCGATCATCATTCTTACCGCCGCCGGCGAGGCCAGATACGAGCAGGATGCACGCGTAGGCGGCGCAACCGAATTCCTCACAAAGCCGTTCAGCCCGAAGAAGCTCTACACGCTCATCGCGCGCCTGACCGGCGTTGCTCCGGACGACGGAGCGGAATTTCCCGAGGGAAGCGATTGAGCCGCTGGGGAGTCATTCTCGCCGGCGGCATCGGCTCTCGCTTCTGGCCGCTGAGCACTCAGACGCGCCCAAAACAACTTCTGCCTCTCGTTGACTCAGACCCGCTGCTGGTGAACACTCTGCGGCGTCTTTCTCCAATTATTCCCGCCGAGCAGACACTCCTTCTGACGACGCGACCGCTGCGCGAGGCCATTGCGGCTGCGGCGCCTGAAGTTCCGGTGAAAAACATCATCGCCGAGCCCCGTCCCGTAGGAACCGCGGGAGCGCTCGCGTGGGCAGCGGCTCAAATCGCGCGCAGAGATGGTGAAAACGCAGTGATGATCTGCGTCCATTCCGACTGGGCGATAGGAGACGACAACGCATTCCGCGAGTCGCTGCTTGCCGCGGAGAGAGTGGCGATCGAAGAAGGCGCGCTCGTGACCGTTGGAGTGGTTCCAACCCGCGCCGATCCCGGCTTTGGCTACATCCAGCCGGGGGCCGCAACGGAAACGGGAGCGCTTGCAGTGAGTCGCTTCGTTGAAAAGCCGACGCGGGAGCGCGCCGAGCGGATGCTCCACCAGGGATACCTTTGGAACTCGGGAATCTTCGTCTGGAGAGTGGGAGACTTTCTCGCTGAGGTTCGAGCGCTCACGCCCGAAGTATCCAGGGCGCTTGCGGACGCCGGCGACGACAGCGACGCGAGCGACGACGATGCCGGCGACCGGTTTTTCAGTGCGGTGACGCCGGTCTCTGTCGATGTCGGCGTGCTGGAGCGAAGCCGCAAGGTCAGGGTCCTGCCGGGAGATTTTGGGTGGGATGACGTTGGGACATGGGGATCGCTGCGACGAGTGAGGGCGGAAGACGAGACGGGCAACGTGTCTTCCGGCAGCGTGTATGCGGTCGAGGCAGTGGGCAATGTCGTGCACGCCGAGCAGGGCACAGTCGTTCTCTATGGTGTGAATGACCTGGTGGTGGTCACGAAGGCAGGCGTTACACTGGTGACGACGACCGATCGGTCCGCGGATTTGAAGGCACTGGTGGACTCTCTTCCTGAAGAGCTGAGGGATCCTGCGTGAGCGCTCTCTATCTCTACGATGACGCCCGCGCGCGAACGTTCGAGCCGTTCGCCCTGACACGACCTGTATCGGAGCTCATGGCAGGTGCGATGATCATCCGGGAGCGCTGGGAGCTCGCTGCGGGATTCAGCGCTGCCGGATTCATCGGTGCGAGCCACCTCGCTCACTTCGACGAGGCGAATGCGCCGCAGGCGGTTCCCGCTGACGCTGAGCTTTCCGCCGGATCGGTGATCGCGAGCTCGAGATTCGTAACGGCCCTTGGCACTGATCTGGCGGACGCGACGTCCGAGCCGTCTGCGGCGGTTGCCTACCACTCTGCCGACAAGATCTGCGCAGTCAGGCTTCGTGAGGCGGTCCGCGTGTCGGACCTCGCGGACGGAACGCTGGATCTGGAATCGCTGGCTCCCGAATCCCGGGACGCACGGAGAAGGATTACGGGCCGCTGGCTCGAATATGTATGGGACCCCATAGATCAGCTTTCAGCTCAGCTCACTGCTGACATCCGCGAGCTCGCCTCGAAGCTCACCCTTTCGACCGCCGGGAACGCAACCGTGCTGGGAAGCAACGGGGTGTACTGCGAGGCGGGTGCCCACATCGAGCCTTTCGTTGTGCTCGACGCTTCTGCCGGCCCGATTCTCATATGCAAAGGTGCCACGATTTCATCCTTCACGCGGATCGTGGGCCCATGCTACATTGGTGAAAACACTATCGTAGTGGGCGATGCGATCAGATCATGCTCGATCGGCGAGACCTGCAAGGTGAGGGGCGAGATAAGCTGCTCGATCATGCTGGGTCACTCGAACAAGGGACATACGGGATTTGTCGGGCACTCCTACCTCGGCCGCTGGGTGAACCTCGGCGCAGTCACAACGACGAGCAACCTCAAGAACACTTACGGCAACGTTCAGATGTGGACGCCAGAGGGCATGCGCGATACCGGCTGCCAGTTTCTGGGGACGTTGTTCGGCGATCATGTGAAGACGGGCATCGGAACGATGCTGACGACGGGAGCAGTGCTGGGTGCCGGCGCAAACGTCTACGGGGGCCACGTCGGCTCGAAGTTTGTTCCTCCGTTCGCCTGGGGAGACGGCGAGCCGTACGGGACATTCGACCTCGACAAATTCATCGAGGTTGCCGAGCGGATGATGGCGCGCCGTCACGTGGAGCTGAGCGAGAGCGGGAAGAAGCAGCTCTCGCAAGCATTCTACAAGAGCAGAGGCAACACAGAGTGATCGTTCGCGTTCTGGGAAGCGGGAGCAAGGGGAACTCGGTAGTAATCGAAGCCGGCAGGACGCGCGTCCTGATAGACGCGGGCTTCTCCCCACGAGGGATGGAAAAGCGTCTGGAATTCATGGACGTGCCGCCGTCATCGATCGAAGCCGTGATCGTCACTCACGAGCACGGCGATCACGTGAAGGGAGTGACCTCCGGAGCGAAACGCTGGGGATGGCGGATTCTCGCGACTGCGGGCACCCGCAGGGGATCCGCATCACTTGCGCGCGCATCGGTGGAAACCATTTCGGCGAGAGGAAAGTTCAGGATCGGGGATATCGAAATCGCGACCATAGCTACGTCCCACGATGCGAACGAGCCGCTGGCCGTTGTTGCAACGTCCCGCGAGACTGGTGCCCGCGCGGGAATCGTCTACGACCTGGGAGTCTGCACCGAAGCAGTGATGCGCGCCGTGTACGATGTCGAGATTCTGATGATCGAAGCGAACCACGACGTCGAGATGCTTCGTCGCGGCCCGTATCCGCCAGTATTGCAGAACCGGATCAGAGGTCGCAACGGCCACCTGAGCAACGATGATGCAGCAGCCGTCGCGCGAAAATGCGCGCACAAGGGCCTGACTCACGTGGTGCTCGCTCACCTGAGCCAAAAGAACAACCGGCCGCAGGTCGCGCTCGAAACCGTACGCGCGGCCCTCGACGGGACTGTTTTTTCCGGTCAGATCACTGCCGCATCACAGGGTCGCCCATCCGGTCCGTTCGCCGTCGCACACGCCCTCGCGCCGCGGCAACTGGAGCTCGCTCTAGCGTCAGAGAACGCGGAGATGAATTGACCGCGGAGAACGCGGAGAACGCGGAGTAGGCTATCGCGATCCGACGCTCCGGTCGCCGCAACTTTTTTTAGGGTTTAACTCACCTCGAGGGCGAGGACGTCATCGCGCGAGCTGTTCCCCTAAATGGTTTTTCTCCGCGTTCTCCGCGTTCTCCGTGGTAAATACATCTCCGCGTTCTCCGTCCTTTTCAGTGGAGAGAGCTTTCTGAATGGACGCGAACAGATCGCGGATGTCGTCCGTTGTCGTACGAAACCCGAGTGTGCACATCCGAAGGGAGTAGCCGCCTCGCAGACGAGTTGGAGAAATGAGGAATCGCCCCTCCGAAACCACGCGCGCATTTATTCTCTCGTTCAATGCGTCGAGGCCGCCTGGGCCGTAGCCAGCCGGCCTGGCACGGAAGCACACGATTCCGAACTGCGCCGGCGAGAGAATCTCGAAATCATCCGATGCGCGGACGAGCTCGTCGAGCAGGCGCGCGCGATCCATGGCATCCTCGATCGCTCGGGCGATTGCGGCGGTCCCGAAGTAGCTCACCGAGAGCCACACCTTCAGCGCTCGTGAATAACGCGTGAGCTGCTCCCCCCTGTCAGCGAAGTTCACCTCCTCCTCGCCCGGTTGCACGTCCTTCAGATACTCCGGGAAGATCCGGAACGCCGACTCGAGCGTCGTGGGGTCGCGCACGAGAAGACAGCCACACTCGAATGGCACGAAGAGCCACTTGTGCGGATCGATCGTAAGACTGTCGGCGCGCTCGAGGCCGCTGAGCATGCGCTTCCCCTCCGGCGTGAGGATCGCAAATCCGGCGTACGCCGCGTCGACGTGCAGCCACAGCTTCTCTGCGAGACAATAGTCGGCAATCTCGTGCAGCGGATCCACCGTTCCGGTGTTCGTTGTACCGGCGCTCGCTGCGACAATGAAGGGCGAACATCCTGAAGCACGATCCGCGGTG
>JALYJX010000192.1 GCA_030775065.1 Gemmatimonadota bacterium
GTGCAGGTCCATGGTCCCCACCATGGCCAATTGCAAACGACACGCTCACCGGGAAGGAACGCGCAAGGCTTGAGCTCATCCAGCGTCACGAGATGTTCGCCGCCTCGCAGAAAGCGCACGCGCACTCCCTCCGTCGAGATCGACACCACCTCGGCGACGTAAAATTTGTCGTCCGTCGATCTGGCGAATGTCAGCGCGCCGACAGCGGGCGGCACGGAGAGGGCAAGGCGTTCTCGAAGCGCGCGCTCGACGGCGGGTCGGGCGAGCCCCACCTCCTCGGCGGCCCCGATCACCGCCTCGATCTCGGCGTTCATTTCGTTGTCGTGCCGCGATGCGCGTTGAATTTCTTCGGCACGGGTAAGTACGTCGCGAAACTCATCGTCTGTCAGTCGCATTGGCGATCTCCCGGGGGCCAGGCCGAAGTCACGTCAGTCAGCAAGCCAATTGCGGCCGGACTGAAATTCAACTCAGAGAGTCACGGGTCCCAGGTGAAAAGGAGCCGAGGTCAGCGGTCGCAGGTGAGGTGCGAGAGACTCCCCATCTTCCACAACTGCTGCTACGCGCTGGAACCTCACCGGCCACCTCGAAAATCTGGATTCCTCGCGCCTCGGACCCGTGACTCTCTCCTTTGATCTTACGGCAATGATAATCTCCCTAGCGTGTCGGCGAGTTCACGGGACAGTATTGTGACTCGTGAACGAGCTGCAGCAACGCCTCGAATCCGGCCTTACCGGCCGCTATGATGTGACGCGCCCTCTCGGTGAGGGCGGCATGGCGGTTGTGTTCCTCGCTCGTGATCTCCGTCACGAGCGCGCCGTTGCAGTGAAAGTCCTGCGCCCCGAGATCTCGGCGGAAATCGGGGCCGAGCGATTCCTTCGCGAGATCAAGATGGCGGCGAGTCTCACCCACCCGCACATCCTTCCCGTCTTCGACTCCGGCACCGCTGACGGTCTGCTGTTCTATGTCATGCCCAACATGGAAGGCAACTCGCTGCGCGATCGGCTGGAGAAAGAAGGGCAGCTGGCGCTGGAGGATGCACTGCGAATCACGGCCGAAGTCGCGTCGGCTCTCGATTACTCGCACCGTCAACACGTAATCCATCGCGACATCAAGCCTGAGAACATCCTTCTTCACGAAGGTGCGGCGCTGGTGGCGGACTTCGGCATCGGCAAGGCGCTGAGCAGCGGCAAATCCATCACCCACACGGGGCTGGCTGTCGGCACGCCAGCCTACATGAGTCCGGAGCAGGCGAGTGGTGAGACGGCGATCGACGGTCGGAGCGATCTCTACAGTCTTGGATGCGTGCTGTACGAAATGCTGAGCGGGGAGCCGCCGTTCACCGGCCCGAACGCACAGTCTATCATCGCGAAGCGTTTCATGTCGCCGGTGCCAAGCGTGCGCGTCACGCGCGATGTGCCGGAGGTAGTTGAGACCGCTCTCGGTCGCGCGCTTGCCCGATCACCGGCCGACCGGTATCGCACGGGCGCCGAGTTCGCCGACGCCTTGCGCGGGATCCTTCGTACAGGGGAAGGTGCAAAGGTTCACACTCCGCCCGAGGTAAAGAGCTCGCCTGCTCCAAAGGCGATTGCGGTGCTTCCGCTCGCGAACATGAGCGCTGACCCGGAGAACGAGTATTTCACCGACGGCATGGCGGAGGAGATCATCAACGCGCTCGCCAAGGTACCCGGAGTGCACGTGGCCTCGCGCTCGTCGTCGTTCGCATTCAAGGGCAAGAAAGACGTGGATGCTCGGCAGGTTGGTGAGCGACTCGGCGTGACGTCGGTGCTCGAAGGCAGCGTTCGCAAGATCGGCAACCGCATTCGCATCGCAGCGCAGCTCGTGAACGTGGAGAATGGATATCAGCTGTGGTCGGAGACGTACGATCGCCAGCTCGAGGACGTGTTTGCGGTGCAGGACGAGATATCGCGCTCTATCGTCGAGGCGCTCAAAGTCCAACTGGTTGGCGCGAGCGCTCCGGTAGTGGTGCCGACGAAGAACCTCGAGGCGTATACGACTTATCTCAAGGGCCGCTACCACTTCAACAAGTTCAGCGAGCAAAGTCTTCGCAAGGCGCTCGACCTGTTTCAGCATGCGTTGCTTCAGGATCCGGGATTTGCCCGCGCGTATGCAGGGATAGCTGACGTGTGGTGCGATCTCGCGGACGACTGGGTGGCACCGGACGACGCATACCCGCGCGCAAAGGCAGCTGCCGAGCGGGCGTTGCAGCGCGATCCCGATCTTGCCGACGCGATGATCTCCATCGGCAAGGTGTTGTGCTGGCACGAGTGGGCGTTCGACGAAGGAGTGAGTCGTCTGGAGCGTGCGGTAGCGCTCAGTCCAAACAACTCGGAAGCGCAGTGGGTACTGGGATCCGCGTTGCCGCTGGTTGGCCGAATGCGCGAGGGTGTCGACGCGGTGAGGCGCGCGGTGGAGCTGGACCCGCTGCGCGTGGAGTACGCAGGGTGGCTGACTCGCTTCCTGCTGTACGACAAGGATTACGAAGCCGCAATCGCAGCGGGGAAGGAGCTGCTGGAGGTGGACGAGGAATATGGGCGCGGCTTCGTGTGGATGGGGTCGGCTTATCTCGCGCTCGGTGATGCAACGGCAGCACTCGACTGGTTTCAGCGTGGCCAGGCGCTCGAGCGTGCAGTGCGTTCGTACGACGTGATGATTGTGCGCGCGCTCGCGGCTCTCGACCGGCGCGAGGAAGCCGAGGAAATCATGGCGCGGCTCGAGGCGAGCTCCCGACAGCAGTATGTCCGCTCCGAGTATCTAGCGATGGGGCACGGTGCGCTCGGTAATCTGGACAACGCGTTCGAATCGCTGGAGCGCGCTTACCAGGCGCGATCGGGTGGTCTCATTTACCTTCACCTCGATCCGGGCTACGGTCCGCTGCGCGGGGATCCTCGCTACGCGGACATGGTGGCGCGTATCGGCGTTCGGTAGCCGGAGCGGGCGCGCGAGGTCGGAAGCGACTCAGCGGTTATGCGGAGTTCCGTTTACGTGCTCTCGCAGTAGGTCCTCGCCAAAGTCACCGTTGAATTCACGCCAGACGGAGTGAACGTGGTTCCCGTCGTTCTGCGTGTTGTCGTACTCGATCAGGAATGTCGGCCCCTGCACGCGGTAGTAGTGCTTCTGGCCGCGCTCCAGCCGGCCGGCCCAGGCGAATGCGACTTTGTCCCATCCCGCTTTCTCGATACGCGACAGGCGATCAGCGGCGATGTCGTCGGCCATTTTCCCGGCGTAGACGTCGATGAGCCCCCTCAAGAGAGCGCGTTGACGCGCGTTCAGCGCGGCGGCTGGAACGCCCGTTGGCGACAGCCGGTCGATTTTCACTTTCACCAGCGTGACGATGTCGTTCGGGGCGATTTCGCTGATGATCGCCTGCGTGCGCTGCGACGCATCCAGCGACTCGAGGAGCGAGCGGGCGGCATCTTCTTCGGCGCCGAGTACACGCGTGCCCTTCTTCGGACCGGCTCGGACCTCCGCCGGATTCGTCCCGAAGAATGACGGAGAACCCGCCACATGCGTGCCGTTGACCACGGTGAAATGCAGTGACATGTGATGCCCTTCGACGCGCCAGCCCCACGTATTCCGCGTCGATGGTATACCGAAGATCGAGAAGAAGTAGCGTTCGGGATCGCGCACGAACTGATTGCCTGGAGGCGTCTGCGCAGCAGGCGGGGGCTGCGCGCTCTGAAGTGCCGCGAGGACATTCTCGAGGTCCATGATTTCGGTCGCGGTCAGGTAGCCCCGCTGACTCAGGCCGGTTTTGAGCAAATCGTGCGAAAGCAATCGCTGCGATTTGCTCATCTGCTTGATGGTCACGCCTTTCCGCGGAAAGAGCTCCGTTGGAATGAAGTTCCAGTGGGTTCGCTCGGCGCCATCGAATGCGAACATCGCCTGCTGCCGTTGCTCCGGCGTGAGGCTCTCCAGAAACTTCGTGGCCGCAACCGCCATCGAGGCGGGAGACGGTTCGATGGCAAACCTCAAGCCCAGCGCCGATACGCCGAGGATCACCGCAGCGATCCATCGACCTGTCATCCTATGCTTCACTCTTCCCAGGCCTTTGCCCGGCTCAGCGCCCGCGACCATCCCTTTACGATCTGGTTTCGTGCTGCCGGCTTCATGGTGGGTTTGAAGCGCTTGTCGACCTGCCACTGCTGCGCGATTTCAGCCTGACTCTTCCAGTACCCGACGGCTAATCCCGCGAGATACGCGGCGCCGAGCGCCGTCGTCTCGGCGACCTTGGGCCGGACGACGGGGACGTTGAGGACGTCTGCCTGTAACTGCATCAGCAGGTCGTTTGCGCTCGCTCCGCCGTCGACGCGAAGCTCTTTCAGCTTGATCCCGGCGTCGGCTTCCATCGCCTTCAGGACGTCCATTACCTGAAGCACGATCCCCTCGAGGGCGGCACGAGCGATGTGCGCTTTCGTCGAGCCGCGTGTAAGCCCGACGATCGTCCCCCGCGCGTACTGATCCCAGTGCGGTGCGCCGAGTCCGGCGAACGCGGGGACGAGATAGACTCCGCCTGTGTCGGTAACGCTGGCGGCGAGTGCCTCGATCTCTGCTGCTGAACGAAAGAACTCGAGACCATCTCTGAGCCATTGCACCACGGCGCCGGCGATGAAGATGCTCCCCTCGAGCGCGTACTCGGTGCGGTCGCCGATGCGCCATGCCACCGTGGTGAGCAGGTTGTTCTTCGATGCGATTCGCTTTGTGCCGGTGTTCATCAGCATGAAGCAGCCGGTGCCGTAGGTGTTCTTCGCCATGCCGGGTTTCGTGCACGCCTGGCCGAAGAGCGCAGCCTGTTGGTCGCCAGCAATGCCGGCAATCGGAATCGGAGTGCCGAGCAATTTGGTTTCGCCGTAGATATCACTCGAGGCGCGCACTTCCGGCAGCATCGATCGCGGAACTCCGAAGAGCTTCAGCAGCTCGTCGTCCCACTCGCCCTTCGAGATGTCGTACAACATCGTGCGCGAGGCGTTGCTCGCGTCGGTGACGTGCACTTTGCCGCCGGTGAGATTCCAGACGAGCCACGAGTCAATCGTGCCGAACGCGAGCTCGCCCGCCTTCGCTCTGGCGCGCGCGCCTTTCACGTTTTGCAGGATCCACTGCACCTTCGTGGCTGAGAAGTAGGCGTCGATGACGAGGCCCGTCTTGCGGCGGATCATGCGATCCATGTTGTGCGCTCTCAAGCGATCGCAGATGTTGGCGGTGCGCCGGTCCTGCCAGACGATGGCGTTGTGGATCGGCTCACCCGTTGCGCGATCCCAGACGACGGTGGTCTCGCGCTGGTTGGTGATGCCGATGGCGGCGACGTCGGCGGCGCCGACACTTGCCTTCGTGAGCGCTTCCGCCGCAACGCCGGCTTGAGTGGACCAGATGTCGCGCGGGTCGTGCTCCACCCAGCCTGGCTTTGGAAAGATCTGTGGGAATTCTTTTTGTGCGACCGAGACGATGGAGCCGGCGTGATCGAAGACGATCGCACGCGAGCTCGTAGTCCCTTGATCGAGAGCGAGGATGTATTTCATGACTTCCACATTAGCTGATATGCCAGCGCGCCGGCCACGCCGCCGATAATTGGGCCGACAATCGGAATCCACGCGTAGCCCCAATCGGAGGTTCCTTTGCCAGCGATGGGGAGCACGGCGTGCGCGATGCGTGGGCCGAGGTCGCGCGCGGGATTGATCGCGTAGCCGGTGGGGCCACCGAGCGAGAGGCCGATCGCCATCACAATTACGCCGACGAGCACCGGCCCGAATCCCTTGGCGAGGTCGGAGCCGGGGGCGAAGTTGGCGGGCGAGATCACCGCGAGGAGCGCGAGCACGAGGGCGAATCCGCCGATGATCTCCGAGACGAGATTGGCGTGTGGCTGTCGTATCGCGGGGGTGGTGGAAAACACCGCGAGCTTGCTCTCGGGGTCGGGCGTCGCCTTCCAGTGCGGCAGATATGCGAGCCACACGATAACGCCGCCGAGGAATCCACCGGCGATCTGCGCAACGATGTACATCGGGACCTTGCCCCAATCAAAGGCTCCGATGGAGGCGAGCGCGATTGAAACCGCGGGATTCAGGTGCGCGCCGCTGATGCTGGTCACGCAGTAGACGGCGATGGTGACGGCGAGCGCCCAGCCTGCGGTGATGACGATCCAGCCGGAGTTGTTTCCTTTAGTGCGGTGAAGCACGACGTTGGCGACGACGCCATCGCCGAGCATGATCAGGATCGCGGTACCGAAGAGCTCGGCGAGGAAAGGGGACATGTCAATTTTTGTGAGGGGTCTGCGGGTGAGAATCTGCGCGCGGCAAGGCGTCTTCGCGAGTGAGAAGCTCCCGCTGACAGTGTCTACCGGCTAGCCAGCCGAATGGGGTGTGGACTGCACCCTTCGATGCGACTTCACACACTTGAAAGCGCGCGGGTCGAGTCGAGTCGCCTCATTCGTGCGCGCTCGCTCGGCATGTTCAGTCGCTTACTCGCTGCCGCGAGCCGATTCGCGTTCTGGCGCAAACGATGCACCGCCTGTATCGTGGGGAGTCGCTTTCGCGGGTTGTGTCATGTACCGCTCTCCAAAGCTGTCCCTTCCTCTTGTTATCCTGCTCCTGGCCGGCTGCTCCGATGCATCTCGCGGCCCCAGTGACCCCGCCGCCCCCAGACCCGATGTCTCCGTGGGTCGCGCTGCATTCGTGCAGGACTGTTCTACCTGCCATGCCTCGGGTGACGGTTTCGACCTGAAGACGTTCGGCTTCAGCGATACAACGATCATTCGGCGCGCGGTGGCGCACGTCGATACAGCGACCGCGCGTAATATCGTCGCATACATCCAGAGCCTCGCAGCTCCGCGAAACGATGAGGAGCTGCGCCTCTTTCAGCCAAAGGGCGCGCCGCTCGCGAGTGACGTAGAGTTTGCAACTGCTCTGTTCGGTCGCGATGCGTGGCCCGCCGGGCTGACATCGGCCGAGCTGGCGGCAATCGACCCCCGCGGCGTTCAAATCGCGATCAGGCTTCCAATCTGGTCGGACGAAGGCTCGAACACCGACTGGATGCCGGACTTCGCGCTGCCGGCCGGCGTGTTGGACCATTCGGGCGGCCTCGCTGCGGGTGCCATCGCCGGGTATCGCGCAGCGCCGACGCGTGAGAATCTCCTTCGCGCCGTGAACGCTCTTCGTAGCGCCGATCGCGCCAAAGCGAATCTCGCGGCGCCGTGC
>JALYJX010000193.1 GCA_030775065.1 Gemmatimonadota bacterium
CGTTTCTTGGCGCCTAACGGTCGGGCGTTCAGCAGCGAGTCCGCTGCAACGCCATGCTCGGCGGCGACGCTCGCTGCTCCCACACCATATGAAACACCGACCTATCAGATCGCGGACGGTCCTTAGCCTGCTGCCACTGCCAGCAGATGCTCCGCAAGCTTCTGCGGCGCCGAGAGGTTCGGGGCATGGCTCGCGTCCATCGAGAATACCTTCTGAACCGGTATGGACGTGTACATGGCCTTCTGGACGGCGGGAGGGATGGCTTTGTCGCCCAGGCACTCCACGTAATACCGCGGGATCCGACCCCATTTCTCCTGTGAGATGGAAAGTGGTGCCCCGAGGGGTGCGGTGGGCTCGGGCACGATCAAGGGCTTCGCCCGGGCAAAGGCGTCATCGGGGACGTCGTGAGCAAAGGCTTCGTGCATGACCTCTTCCTTGACTGTGACGCAGGTCTTGTCTTCAGCCATCACGAGGTTATCGAGAACCATCGATCCCTTGACACCCTCAGTCGCCTTCATGAACGACCCTCCGCTAGGCAGGAGAAAGGCACATAGGTACACCAACGACTTGACCTTGTCCGGACGGTTCTCGGCAGCCTGGCTGATGATGATACCTCCAAGGCTGTGACCCACGAGGATCACCGGGTTTCGCTGGCTGGCGAGGACATCGGTGACAGTCTTTACATACGACTCAAGCGTGACCTCCGAGGGTGGCGTTTTGTCCTTGCCATGGCCAGGCAGGTCGAGCGCGATAACCTTGTGCCCTTGCTTTTCGAGGAGCGACGCGACAGGCCCCCACGCCCAGCCTCCCAGCCAGGCCGAATGGACCATCACGTAGGTGGTGGACGAGCCTGATCCATTCATTATCAAGTTCTCCTTTGCGGTTTAGAAGGTTGGCTGGCTGACGCCCAAGGTTCACTGGCAAGCGAATCCAATAGAACGCGGCGGCGCAGCCACCGCTACCTCAGCTCGTCAAGTGCAACGTCACGTCAGGACGCCCGTTCGGCGCTTACGGCGTGTCCCCGCCTGCGAGGTCCTCTGGATTCAGCTCTTGCCTCCCATGCCGAATCGTCAGCACGGTTACTTGCTTCGCATCGATGCGATAGTTGATTCGATACGGTGGATGCGGCAATTGGCGGAGCTCCGGACGCGCGAGCTCCGGGACTATTCGCCCCGACTCTGGATACGTGCGCAATTGTGCCGCTCGTGCGAATACAGTCCGCACCCATCGTTCTGCGGCGGCCGGCCGATCGGCGGCGATCACGCGAGCGATCTCTTCGACGCGCACCAGCGCCAATCGTGACCATACAATTCGCATCCAGAGAAGCCGAAACCCGAGCGCCGATCAGGCGCTACGGTGTCGCGACCCCGTTTGACCACGCAGCCGAGCTCGGACCAAGGCGAGGGCCTTACCATGCGGGATGCCTTGCCCCGCCGCGATCTGCGCCTCTGCGGTTCGGACATCCTCGGCCAGTTCTGCGCGCTCGATGAGCGCTTCATACGCCTCAACTGCGAGGAGAATCGCCGCACTCCGACCATGTTGCGTCAAGACCAGCGGGTGCCTGGTGACCCGAACTTGCTCGACGAATGTCGCCACATTTGCGCGGAACTCGGAAAGCGGGCGAATATCCTGGCTGGGACGACCCTTGCGCATAGCACCTCAATAGACTTGTACGGAATAATGTACAAGTGGTCCGGGATGATGTCCAACTGGATGCGAAGAACCGGCCTCAGCGCTGACGCTTCGCTGACGCACCCCGAATAGCTTCGTCGCATCGAGGGAGCGGCCCTCCAAGCGGAGCGAAGAGCAGTGCAGAGTGGGGGTCCGGATGAGAGATTCGGACCCCGCCTTGCAGTCTCCACCCTCTGGCCCGCTTCTGGTATCTTTGTGTGAAATCTTTCACAAGGGATGCCGGTTGAAGATCGCCGTATGTATCAAGCGTGTTCCCGACATGGACGTTCGCTTCAGAATTGCGGTGGACGGCACCTCGCTCGAAGACGCGGGGCTCAAATACGACATCAATGATTTCGACGCGTGGGCGGTCGAGGCCGCCCTCCAACTCAAGGAAAAGGCCGGACAGGGCGAAGTAGTGGTGCTCTCCCTCGGGCCCGATGCCGCCGCCGAGACGATTCGGAAGGCCCTCAGCATGGGGGCGGACCGTGGAATTCATCTCAATGCCGATCGCATCCCGTTCGATGGATTTGCGATCGCTTCCGCACTCGTGGCCGAGCTGAAGGACGGCGGCTACGATTTGATCTTTTTTGGCAAGATGTCGCCCGATTCGTCCAACGGAGTCGTCGGTCCAATCGTCGCGGAGCTGCTGGGTCTCCCCTGCGTCACCGCGATCTCCAAGCTCGACATCGCCGACGCAAAAGGAACAGCAAAGCGTGAGCTCGAGGGCGCGCAGGAAATCGTCGAATTTCCGGTGCCGGCGGTGCTGACTGTCGACGAGGGCCTGAACACCGCACGGTATCCCTCGCTCAAGGGCATCATGGCCGCCAAGAAAAAGCCGCTCGAAGTAAAGCCGGCGGCCCTCGGCGAGAACAAAGTCACGGTGCAGAAGCTCGAGCTGCCACCTGAGCGCGCAGCGGGGCGGATAATCGGCGAAGGCTCGGCCGCCGTGCCGGACCTTATCAAGGCTCTTCAGACCGAGGCGAAGGTTCTCTGATGTCCAACATCTTTGCGTTCGCCGAAGCTCGAAACGGAGAGCTGCGGAAAGTCGCGCTGGAGACGATAACCGCCGCGCGGACGCTTGCCGACTCTACCGGTGATGAAGTCCACGCGCTCCTCGTCGGCGCGCCTGGAATCGGGGCAAAGGCGGAACAGCTCGGGCAGCACGGTGCCGACGTCGTAATCGTCTGCGAGCATCCCGGATTCACGCAAAACAATCCCGAGGCGACCGCAGCGCTTGCGGCCGAGCGCATAAAGAACGGCGGATATCGGGCCGCGGTGTTTGCGACATCCGCGCAGGGTCGCGATCTCGCCCCGCGCGTTGCCGCGAAGCTGGGCGTCGGGCTCGTCACCGACGTAACCGCACTCGAGCTCACGGGCGATACGCTCATCGTGAAGCATCCGATGAACATCGGCAAATTGGTCGCAACCATCGCGATTGCGCACACACCCGCGGTGATCGCGATACGTCCCAACACGTTCACGCCGGCGCAGAGTCCAAAAGCGGGCCGCGTGGAGACGGCCGAGCCGGTTGGTGATCCGTCGGCATCGCGCGTCGTCGTGAAGGAGCTCGTGCAGGGCGGCGGCGGGAAGCTCGACCTCGCGGATGCGCCGGTAATCGTCGCCGGAGGGCGTGGCCTCAAGGCGGCGGAGAATTTCAGGCTCGTCGAGGAGCTGGCTGACGCATTCGGCAACGCAGCGGTCGGCGCGACTCGCGCGGTGACCGACGATGGCTGGCGCCCGCACAGTGATCAGATTGGCCAGACTGGGCGCCTGGTGAGTCCCGATCTGTACATCGCGGTAGGAATCTCCGGTGCGGTGCAGCATCTCGCCGGCATGCGCACGTCACGAACGATCGTCGCGATCAACAAGGACAAGGACGCGCCGATCTTCAAGGTCGCGGACTACGGAATCATCGGCGACGTCTTCGAAGTCGTCCCTGCTTTGGCTGCGGCAGTGCGCGAAGCCAGAAAGGGACATTAGATGGACTGGGAAGCGACCGCTGAGAACACGGAGAAATGCATTTACCGCGGAGAACGCGGAGAACGCGGAGTTTTTTTAGGGGGGAACAGCTTGCGCGGCTATGCCCTCTCATCGCGAGGTGGGTTAAACCCTAAGGAACCAATCTCTTCAATGCGGGAAAGGCCGACCTGGCGATTCGATGCCTGCTCCGTGTTCTCCGCGTTCTCCGCGGTCAATTACCGCTGAATGGGCACTCTACGCGTCATTCCGAGCGAGTACCAACCCCCGCTTCCCATTGAGCGCTTGATAATTCGTGAGCCGCTCGATTCCGAAGCGGTCCCGATGGATGTCGTGTTTGTCGGTGGTGGACCGGCCGGACTTGCGGGCGCTATCGAGCTCGCCAATCTCGTGAAGAAAGACAATGAAGCCGGCGGATCACTTGGCGAGATACAGATTGCGGTCCTCGAGAAAGCCCCGGGACTCGGCGAGCATTCCCTCTCGGGCGCGGTTGTAAATCCGATCGCATTGCGCGCGCTCTTTCCACAGTTGAAGGACGCCGATTTTCCGTTTCGCGCGCCGGTCACCAACGAGCGGGTCTATTTCATGATGGGCGACCGCGCGCAGCGCATCCCCACGCCGC
Source organism: Gemmatimonadota bacterium (assembly GCA_030775065.1). Taxonomy (GTDB): domain Bacteria; phylum Gemmatimonadota; class Gemmatimonadetes; order Gemmatimonadales; family Gemmatimonadaceae; genus UBA4720. Next base: position 4,274 of record JALYJX010000193.1, read on the forward strand.
CGACGATGCAGAACCATGGCTACTTCATCGCATCCCTGTCGGAGATCGTGCGGTGGCTCGGGGAGAAGGCGGAAGTGCTCGGCGTCAACGTCTTCACGGGATTCCCCGTTGCATCGCTGGCGACGGAGAACGACAAGGTGATCGGTGTGCGGACGACGCCGGCGGGTCTGGCGCGTGACGGAACACCCGGCGGCAGCTACTCACCACCGACGGACATCTCGGCGCGGGTGACCGTCCTTGCCGAGGGCACGCGCGGCTCCCTCACGCAGGCGCTGATGGCGTCCGAAAAGATCGGATCGGAGAATCCGCAGATCTTTGCCCTGGGTGTCAAGGAAGTCTGGGAGACAAAGAAGCCTCTCGACTCGATCGTACACACGCTGGGCTGGCCGCTGCCGAAGGATGCATTCGGCGGCAGCTTCATGTACCCGCTGACACCAACGCTCGTCGCGCTCGGCATTGTTGTCGGCATGGATTACAGGCAGACGACGCTCGACATCCACGAGCTGCTGCAGCGACTGAAGACTGCACCGCTGTTTCGCGACTATCTCGAGGGCGGAGAGATGGTCGAGTGGGGCGCCAAGACGATTCCGGAAGGTGGATACTACGCGCTTCCCGAGCGGCGTCACGGCAACGGATTTCTCATTGCGGGCGATGCCGCGGGATTCGTGGAAGTCGCATCGCTCAAGGGCATACACTACGCGGTGCAATCGGGAATCTTCGCGGCGCGGACGATTTTCGATGCATTGAAGAAAAACGACACGTCACGCGAGGCGCTCGCCGGCTACGACTCGCTCGTGAACTCGAGCTACGTCGTGAGCGATCTAAAAAAGCGGCGCAACATGCGGCTCGCGTTCCAGAAGGGTGGGCTTTACGGCGGCGGATTCAAGGCGACGCTGATGACGCTGACCGGCGGCGCGCTGCTCGGAGGAAAGATCGAGTCTGAGCCCGATGGGGAGGTACCACGCGAGGTCACGCCGGAGACTCCATTCGTCCCGGACGGCAAGCTCACCTTCAGCAAGCTCGACGCGAACTTCAAGTCGCGCAACGCGACGAGGGACGACATTCCTTCACACCTCGTTGTCGGAAAGGACATTACCCCCGAAGTCGCGACACTCTATCAGCACATGTGTCCTGCCGGTGTCTACGAGCGTGACGGCGACCGTCTACTCGTGCGCCCCGCCAACTGCATCGACTGCAAAGCAACGGACGTGATCGGTCCGCGGTGGACGCCCCGTGAGGGCGACGCCGGACCACGATATCGATTGATGTAGAGAAACGGATCCAACGGATGGAACGGATTAGGATGTAGGACACTCTTAGCTCACGGAGGTTCTTGCATGCGACTAGCTTCTGTGCTCCTTGTGTCTCTTGCGCTCCTGCCTGCCGCTCGCGTCGGCAGCCAGAGTGTGCAGACAGGATTTCTGGACCGCTCGATAACAGTCGGTGGAGCTGTCTACCCCTATGAGATCTACGTTCCCGCGAATTACTCAGCGGCAGAGCAGTGGCCCGTCATTCTCTTTCTTCATGGCGCTGGAGAAAGAGGGAGTGACAGGTTGCTCCAAACGTCCAACGCTCTCGGCGCCGCAATCCGTCGCGCTCCGTCGGCTTATCCCGCGATAGTGATCTTTCCGCAGGTCCCCACAGATTCGTCGTGGGTGGGGATCCCGGCGCAGGTCGCAATGGGCGCGCTCGACCGGGCAGTCGCCGAGTTCCGCATCGATCCCGATCGCGTCTATCTGACCGGACTGTCCATGGGCGGCAACGGCACATGGCATCTCGCGTACAACCATCCCGATCGGTTCGCGGCGATTGCTCCAATTTGCGCGTTCGTCACCCCCCGTCTTCCCAACAAGACTTTCAAGTCGGCAGTACCTGCGGACAGCGCCGCTGCGTTTTCAACCCTGGCGCGACGCATCGCCAAACTTCCGACGTGGATCTTCCATGGCGAAGTCGACCAGGCTGTGCCTGTGGAACAGTCACGCCTGGCGGCGGAAGCCATCCGCAGCGCAGGAGGCGACGTCAAATACACCGAGTTTCTGGGGATGGACCACAATGTGTGGGACGCCACGTACGCATCACCACAATTCGTCAACTGGCTGTTCGCGCAGCGACGCAGACGATGACTCGCGCTACCTGGCGGAACGTCATTTCGTTCGACCCAGCTCGTATACATCGATCTGCTGCTTGATCTCCCCTATTTCGTAAGGGAACGTCTCCTTTCCCAGAATCTCGAGGCCGACGTTCTCGCACTTCCCCAGAAATTCCGGCGCGGCGATGCGACCGGGATCGGCGATCAACGCCACGCCGTGCAGTGACAGCGCCCTCATGAGCACCCTGGGAAGGATCTTCGCGTATTCGCTCTCATACAGAACATCCGACGCGATCACCTTGTCGAAGTTCGTCGCATCCGCTGGAAAGCTCCGCCAGTTCAGCATCCTCGCCTCTGGTGATTTGCCGAGGTTCTGAAAAGCGTTAGCGCGCGTGAACGCCAGCGCATCCGTGTAGTAGTCCGACGCAAGCACCTCGTGCCCCGACGCCATCGCGGCCGTCGTTACGAGCCCAACTCCGCATCCGAGCTCAAGCAGACGGCGCCCATGTCCGTTTCTTGCGAGAATCCGCTCGGCAAGAATCGTCGAGGCCGGCCAGATGTCCGCCCAGTAAGGGAGCCTCTCGTCCTCGACGAAGTCTTCCTCGCGAATCAGATCGTCCGACTTCCGCGGCCGCAGAATGCTGAACGTCCGATCGGCGACAGGCACGTCTTCGATGACCGTGTCGAACCGCTTCTCCAACGCTGCGACAAGGCGCTTGCCGCTGAGATCCTCCAGCGGCTGCGTCACGGCGTCATTGAATCGCGAACTGCGACGTCATGCCCAGATCGTCGGTCAGCGGAAGAGCGTTGAGCATCGTTC
>JALYJX010000194.1 GCA_030775065.1 Gemmatimonadota bacterium
CCGCCACGGTTCATGCGCTCGGCTGGGTCGAGCGCATCGGAGGGTACTCCATAGTCACCCGCGCGCAACGCCGCGGCGGGCGCGTGGATGTTCGCAATCCGGTGCATGCTCGCGAGCGGGAACTGAGCAACGGTCTCACGCGCGTGGTGGTGAACGACGCGGGCGAGGTGCGGCTGGAGTATCTGAGCACAGATCGCGTGATCGGCAACCTGCTCGCGCTCGAGGATCGGCGCGATGTGGGAGATCTCTACACACCGGCGCTGCGTGAGCCACTTCCACCATGGAAGCTGCGGCGCGTGCGGCGCGTGCATCGTGGCCCGCTGCGCGGCGAGCTTGCGATGGACTGGGTCGGACCGAGTGGACGCTGCACGCTGCGCCTGCAACTCGACGCCAACCTGCCGGTGCTGCGCATTCGAGTCGAAGGCGAGAACCGCGCGAGGGATCATCGGCTGCGACTGCGTTTCACGACGGAGCTTGCCGGCGCAGCGACTATCGCCGATGCAGCGTTTCATCCCGTGGCGCGGACGCCGTTAAAATTGTCCGACGATGAGCAGCGGATGGAGCACGCCCTTGCATCGGCGCCGCTGCACCGTTGGGTCGCACGCTTCACCGCCAATGCTGGCGCGACGATCTTCGCCGACGGACTCGCCGAATACGAGAGTCACGACGACGGGAGCATCGCCGTCACACTCGTTCGCGCGGTCGGGGCACTGTCACGTCCCGATCTGCCCGAGCGGCCGGGGAACGCCGGCTGGCCTGCGGACACACCGGCTGCACAATCACTCGGGCCATTCGCGGCGGAGTTCGCCGTCGCGCTGCACGGCCCGGACTCGACCGATGTGCGCGACTCGATCGAGCAGCTTGCTGACGACGTACTGCTCCCGATCAGGGGCGAGACGCTGCGCTCCAACTTGCTCGAGTCGCGCGAAGTGGGCAGCATCGAGTTGTCGGGTGACGGACTCGTCTTCAGCTCCGCGAAGCCCGCGCAGCGAGCGGGGTGGATCGCGCTGCGTTGCGTGAATCGGCGCGACGTCGGCGTGCGGGGAACTTGGGCGTTCGGACGGACAATCGTGGAGGCGGTGCGGGCGCGGCTGGACGAGACACCAGAGGGGACGCTCAGCGTGAACGGGAAATCAGTTGGGTTCGAAGCGGCGCCCAAGGAGATAGGGACGCTGCTTGTCAGGCTCGAGCGTGGGGAGATTCTTGTACGGTCAGGAAAAGGTGGCAAGGAGAGGCGCGTGCCCTTTTCCTAAGGCCGCACGTGCGGCGTTTGCGACTCAGGTCAAGCGGGTGGAGCGGGCATTTTTTCGAGATCTTGCCGGCGGATCGTCTTTGAGTCTCTCGAGTGGCGAGCACGATTTCCTGTCTGTTGCCGAAGATACTGTGTCCTCTGAGATGCTACATCTTTCAGAAATCGCGCGCGTTGCTATGCTGCCACTCTATGGCCGAGAAATGTTGTGATAATATGTGAGTGGCGTTCTAACCGAGCTTATGACGGCGGTTTAGGAGTTTCGCAAAAAAGCAGGTAGAAAAACACATTGCGAGCTGTCGCCGTGTTCTCTATTTCTCCGCAGTCTTCTGTGAAGCGGCACCCCGCGTCAAGTACGAATCGCACTTGCCGTTAAAACAACTTCAATTGTCCGCGTGCTATTCGAGCTGCTGCTCAGCCTTCTGTCCGCGCTCTTGTTGTGAGACACACTGGCCTCGGCGCATTTGGGTTTTCGAAGGAGTGGCGGCGCCAACTAGCTATCGGCTCTCGACTGCGGCCATAAACTGCGACGCGCTCGCCGCTCCCTATTCAGTCATCTCGAATTTCGCACGTTCACTTCACCATCAACTCGCCTTTGCCAATATCGGCCGAGGCATGCGGAGATTCGCCGTGTTATACGGTGAATCGTCTCTCCACATCGCGTAGAGAATCCCAGCAAGACGTCGGGCGAGTGCGACTACCGCGATCCGCTTACCGCGTCGAGCTGCAATCAGAAGTGCCCACGCTCGCAGCGCCGCGGTCTCCTCACTCCTGGATCTCATGATCCGCCAGCCCGCCTCTACCAGGAGATAACGGACACGCGAGTTACCGGCCTTCGTGATTTTCCCAACTCTGCGTTTCTCTCCGGAGCTTCGCTCGCCCGGCACCAAGCCGAGGAACGCCTCGAACTGATGCGCTGAGTGGAACCGGGTGATGTCATCCACCGTCGCAACAATTGCAGCTGCTGTAATTGGCCCGATCGACGGAGCGGTAGTGAGTAGCGCTACGTCAGGATCGTCATCTGTCAACGAACCGATCCGGCCGTCGGCCGCGGCGATCTGCTCGTTGATAGGGACCAGCACTTGAAAGAGAGGCATGAGCTCCGAGGCGAGGGCGTCAGATAGGTCCAGGGCAGCGATACGTTTAGCAACGAGATGAGACTCACTGCCTGCAACGCGGAGCCCGTCACGTCTCACCAATGCTTTCGCCAGTGACACATATCGAGTGCGCGTCCTTACCAATGCTTCACGCACTGCAAGCTCTGCTCGCACGTGCCGGCGCTCAGGCGACACGCGATGTGCTACTCGATATGCGCCTAGCCGCAGAGCCTCGGCGAGAGCACGAGCATCCCGCTTGTCGGTCTTCACCCGTCGAGTGCGGGATCCATACATCGGCGCGTAATTCGGATCTGCGACGATGACCTCATGACCCAGGCTCTCGAGATGCTGAGCGACCCATTCGCTCTCCGTCGACGCCTCGAGCAGAATCCGTGCTGGTGAGCAGCTGGCCAGTACCGCAGCAAGCCGCTCACGACTCGTGACAATTCGTCGCTCGCTGATAGATCCGCCATCGGAGATGATGCAGAGCTGAGTCTCGCGCTTGTGCAAATCCAGTCCTATTGTATCCATGGCTGGCCTCCCGGGCTGTCGTTGTGCCTCGTCGCAAGACGATGAGCACGTCATTACCTGTGGGGCGAACTTGCCACCACGTCACCGTGGAGGTCCAGCCGCTTCATACCAACTAGATACGCAGTCCACTAAATAGTTATGCCGCCGAACGACTAGTGATCATGCCTGGACCACGTCATACTCGTTGCCTTCGTTCGTTAGGGTTCTATGTGACCGCGGGTATCCTCGGTCCCATTAGCGGCTTGGCGGCGCAGTCCGCGCTTCAAACACAGATTATCGAGCTTAACGGGCGGCCGGTGCGTGTGCAGACGGCAGGCATTAGCACGCGGCGAGCAGGGAGCCCGGTCGTCATCTTCGAAGCTGGCGCGGCACACGGCCTCGATGCATGGGGTCGCATCCTACGGAACGTGGCCGCTGACGCGCCGATCGTCGCATACGACCGGGCCGGGCTCGGACAGTCCGCATGGGACAGTATCACCCCCACACCTCGGCACGTCGCCCAGCGACTTCGCGGCCTGCTGACCCGCCTGGGCGTGGCGCCCCCGTATGTGCTCGTGGGATACTCATGGGGCGGAATGCTGGTACACCATTACGCCGGCCACTATCCAACCGAGATCGCTGGGTTGGTATTGGTCGATCCCGCCCCGGTGCTCACTCTTTCCCTCCGCGAACACCTCGCGCCGTTCGACTCCGTAGGAGCGAGTCGCGTGGGCTTCGACGCATACTGGTCCGGTTTCGCCTCGTTCTTTACTCGAGCCGCACCCGCCGTACGCGGCGAGTTCGACGTCTTCCGCAGCCTTCTGACCACAGCGCTTCACGAGCGCGACCTGCGGCCATTGCCGGCCGTACCCCTGACGGTGATCGTGGCCGCGAAGTATCTGCCAATTCCGAGCCTGCAGGTACCCTACGATCCGGCAGCGCACTTTGACGTCGATCTGCGTCAGCGCGTGCGCGAATTCGAGCGCTGGGTGTCAGCCTCGCCGCGTGGCACCTTGGTCGTCTCCAACCACACCACGCACGCAATCCCGCGCGAGGATCCCGACCTTGTGCTCTGGGCGGTCCGGCGGGTTCTGGCGGCGCGCTATCAATCGGTTCCGTAGGCTGCGGCATAACGAGGAGTTGAAGCCGCGGCGCTCCCAAGCAGTGTGGTTGAGTAGTTCAACGAGTGCGCCGCGGCTTAACTCCGGCGCGTTATGCCAATTGGTAGACAGCGCGCTGGAGGCACGAGGATGGTGACAGTCAAGTCGGTACCAGAGGGCGTGCAGGCCGTGTTCCCTATGTTGGTCTGCCAGAGCCCGGAAGCCGAGATGAATTTCTGCGCGGCAGCGTTTGGAGCAGTCGAGCAGCTTCGGCGGCCAGGCCCGGATGGCTCACCAATTCACATAGCGATGCGAATCAACGAGGCGTTCCTGGTGGTTCAGTCCGAGTTCCCGGACGTGGTGGCGAGCCGCGCGCCCACTGGCGATGGGAGCTCGCCCGTAGTCATGTTCGTCTACGTTGCGGACGTAGATGAGGCGTTGGAGCGCGCTGTCGCCGGAGGCGCAAAGATCCTCATTCCCGCGCAGGATCAGTTCTGGGGCGACCGGACCGCAAGGATTGTCGATCCATCTGGCCATGTGTGGACCGTTGCATCGCGCATTGAACAAACGACGGAGGAGCAGCGAGCCGAGCGCTGGTCAGACATTCGCGAAGCACGCCAGCGAAGCTGAATCCAATCGGGACGCGACCGGTTGAGACGAGCACGAAGATTTTCGCGGCACTGCGAGTGGCCGGCGTGTTGCTGCCGCCGTCCAAATGACACACTCCGGCGCGTGAATTCACGAGAAGCTGGCCGGGCGCGTTCGAAGCGCGGCATAACAAGCGGCTGCACCCCCCGGCGGCCGCGCGATGAACAAGCTGAGTCGAACGACGGTGAAGCGGCCGCCGCGGGTGAGCCGCGGTCGTTATGCCGCACCGGAGATCCATGTATGGCAACTGTTGGGCGGACGGTCCTCTCGCTGGCGGCAAGGCGCTCGCCTTCTCGTGCGCAGCATGACTGGCCGATAAAAGCAGCTCTCCCAGGCCGCGTACGTCAGGTATGAGCCGTCTTCCTGCGCGTCTGAGCGAGACACGATACGCCGACACGATCAACTCGCCTTCTTGGTGTCGGATAGGCGTTGCTGAGTCACAGGTCGGTGAGAACCGCCAACGTCCTTGTAGGATCGTTCGGCATGCTTGGAGGTCGTTCATGAATAGGGTTCAGGACAATATCACGCCGATGCGCATTCGTGTCATAGCGATCGCGCTGAGCATCGCGGCAGGCGCTGTTGGCGCCTCCTGCTCGACGCACCGTTCAGACGGAGACCAGAATGTGCCCAGCACGATCTATTCCTCCAGGCGGATGCCCGACGGCAAACGGTGGATGACAGAGAACCTGAACGTCAACACTGGCGGCTCCTATTGCTATGAAGATGCCGAACTGAATTGCCGTCGATACGGCCGTCTGTATACGTGGGAATCGGCGCAGCGGGGATGTCAATCGCTGGGAGATGGATGGCGATTGCCCACGAACGACGAATGGCGGCAGATGGCGAAGTACTATGGTGGAGTCCGTGACGATTCGGACGACGGCGGTAAAGCGGCGTACCAGGCGCTCTTTATCGGAGGCAGTTCGGGCTTCAATGCCATACCCGGTGGTGGCCGCGCTTCCGATGGACAGTACGCACGGTTGGAGGCCCACGGATTCTACTGGACGGCGTCAGAAAGTGATTCGGCCAGCGCATGGCTCTACAACTTTGGCCGCGCGCTAATTCTCAATCGTCACAGCGACGGCGAGAAGCCGAGGGCATTTTCCGTGCGGTGCGTGAGGGAGTGACGGCGGCGAGCTCTGGTCGAGCTTCCGCTCCGCTCTCGATGTGGCTAGCCGCCCGTCGGCTGCTCACGTGGAGTCCGCGGCGCGTGCGTCATAACTCACGCTCCTGCAGGCGAAGCCTTTCGGATGCTCGCTTCGCTCGCAATTATTGGATGCCTTCGCAGCAGAGCTCTGCGTTAGGTAGCAAACCGTCTCAATGACAGCACCCAGAGATTACTCGCGCTTACAGGAGCCGATCCCCGCGTAAGCCCACGGCACCGCGGGTTCGATCCCGCCACTCGTCGCCAACCACGCTCGTCGCCAGCACCGTCACGACCAGCGCGATCCCCGGCGCCAGCGCCACCCACGGCGCCGTGACGAGCAGGTCGCGACCGCCCGCAATCATGTTCCCCCAGCTGGGAGCCGGAGGCTGGATGCCGAGCCCGAGGAACGACAGGCCGCTCTCGAGCAGAATCGCGTTTCCGACGCCAAGCGTCGTGGCCACAAATGCGGGCCCGATCGCGTTCGGGACCACGTGCCTGAACAGCACGCGGCGCGGTGCAGCGCCCAGGGCGGTGGCGGCCGCGACGAACGGCCGCGCGCTCACGGCGATCACCTCGGCGCGCACCAGCCGCGCGACGCCCATCCAGCCGGTCGCGACCAGCACCACGAGGATCGTCTTGAGCCCCGGTGACCAGAGAGCAACGCCGACCAGGAGCAGCACGATACGAGGCAGCGCGAGCAGGAGATCGGCGAGCGCCATCAACGCGCGGTCCAGCACGCCGCGGCGCCAGCCGGCGAGCGCGCCGACCAGCGTTCCCACGAGACCCCCGACCCCCGCACCGATGACGCCGACGAGCAGCGACAGTCGTCCGGCGAGCATCATACGCACGAGCAGATCGCGCCCGAACCGGTCGGTGCCCAGCAGGTGCATGGTGCCGTGCGCGTCGCGCCCGAGCGGCGGGACCAACCGGCGCGCCAGCACGTCGTCGATTCGCGACGGGTCATGCGATGCGAGCGCCGGCACCAGGATCACGCCGACGGCAAGAAGGAGGAGCGCCGCCAGCGCGACGCTGCCCGGGCTCACTCCGCGCAGGCGGGGACGCCATTCTGTCATCGTCTCATGCGCGCAGGCGGGGGTCGGTCCATGGCAGCAGCGACTCCGCCACGAGGTTCGCGACGATCACCAGCAGCGCGTAAGCAGCGGCGCTACCCAATACCACCGGATAGTCGCGCGCCGAAATTGACGTCACCATCAATCGTCCCATCCCGGGCCATCCGAAGATGGTTTCAACAAACACCGAGCCCGCGACGGTTCCGGGAAGCATCAGCGCGAACAAGGTGACCAACGGGGCGCGCATGTTGGCGAGCAGGTGACGGCCAAGCACCGCCCGCTCTGGAAGTCCCTTCGCGCGGGCAGTACGAACCCAGTCTGCGTCCAGCACGTCGAGCGCGCTCGTGCGCACGTAG
>JALYJX010000195.1 GCA_030775065.1 Gemmatimonadota bacterium
GCTTCGGAGCGCTCGATTCGGGCATGCGCGGCACCGATCATGTTCTGGCTGGCCTCATCCCGGGCCTTCGCTGAAGCGGTCGGTTCACTGCGCCCGAACACGGGCGCGCGGCAGGCGCCGGATCTCGAGGCTGCGCGTGCGCATCGGAATTGACGCTACCTGCTGGGCAAATGAACGAGGGTACGGCCGCTTCACGCGAGAGATCGTTACGGCGATGGCTGGCCTGGCGCGCGAGGATGAGTTCATCTGCTTTCTCGATCGGAAAGCAGCAGATGTGTTTACGCTGAGAGCGCCAAACGTCCGTCCGATAATTGTCAATCTTCGAGAAGCGCCGGTGGTTGCGGCCTCAGCCGCGGGACGACGCGGCCTTGGGGACATACTGCGGATGACGCGCGCCGTCGCTCGCGAGCCACTGGATGTATTCTTATCGCCCTCGGTGTACACGTACTTCCCGCTTCCCTTGAACATTCCAGCGGTAATCACGATTCACGACGCGATTCCTGAACGCTTCTCGGAGCTGACATTCCCATCTCCGCGCTCGAGACTCTTCTGGCGGATGAAAGTGCGACTTGCCCTGTTCCAGTCCCGCATCGTTCTTACCGTGTCGGACCACGCCGCCAATGACCTTGCGCGCGTGCTTGGTATCGCACGCAAAAAGCTGCGCGTTGCCCTCGAAGCGCCGGCGCCAGAGTACCGTCCGTCGACGAGCGACGCCGAGGTTACCGCTGCCGCCGAACGCGCCGGATTGCCCGCGGGCGCCCGGTGGTTCGTTTATCTAGGCGGCTTCAATCCTCACAAGAACGTTCCGGCGATCGTGCGCGCGCACGCTGCGCTCGCGGCGGAGCTCGGTGATGCCGCGCCGTATCTCTTGCTCGTTGGAACGCGCGAGCGGGACGTCTTTCAGACGGAAGGCGCCGATATTCAGACTGCAATCGAGTCCGGCGGCGCATCGCATCTCGTCAAGTGGACCGGCTTTGTCGAGGATGAGACGCTGAGACACCTTCATTCCGGGTCTCTCGGGCTTGTGCTCGTCTCGGAAGCCGAGGGGTTCGGGCTTCCGGCCGTCGAGGCCGCGGCGTGCGGAGCGCCCGTGATTGCGACCACCGACAGTCCGCTTCCGGAGCTGCTCGAAGGAGGTGGCATTTTCATTCGTCCAGGCGACGACGCTTCGCTCCTCTCGGCGATGCGGACATTCGCGACCGACGAGAAAACACGCCGCGAGCTCGGAGCGAACGCACTTGCCGCCGCCCGGAAGCTGACGTGGGACAAGGGGGCTCGCGCAGCGCTCGCCGCGATTCGCGAGGCCGCGCGTTGAGCCCACTGCGCTTTTGCTTCCCTACAACTTTCTATCCGCCGTACAGCTTCGGTGGTGACGCTGTCGGAGTTCAGCGTCTGGCGCGTGCCCTGGTCAAGCGCGGCCACGAAGTGACGGTGGTCTACAACAAGGATGCATATCGACTTCTCACGAACGGCAAGGAGCCTCGCCGGGTCACCTCTGATGACGGCGTGCATGTCATCGGACTGGAAAGCCAAGTGGGATGGCTCGCGCCAATCCTGACTCAGCAGACTGGCCATCCGATGGCCAATGCTCCGCGTCTTCGGTCGATACTGGATAATGGCCGCTTCGACGTAATCAACTTTCACAACACGTCGTTGATCGGCGGACCTGGAATCTTTTCGTACGGAGGAGACGCCACGAAGCTGTACATGGCCCACGAACACTGGCTCGTCTGTCCAACGCACGTGCTGTGGCGCCACAACCGCGAGCTGTGTGATGAGCGCCAGTGCCTTCGGTGTCAGCTTGCTTACCGCCGGCCGCCGCAGTGGTGGCGTTGGACCGGCCTGATGCGCAGGGAGCTGCAACACCTCAATGGATTTATCGCGATGAGCGAGTTCAGCCGCGCGAAGCATCGCGAATTCGGTTTTCCTCACGAGATGGAAGTCGTACCGTACTTCCTCGCCGACCCGGAGCCGGAAGTCGCTGTCGCTGTATTCGACCGTCCGCACGAGCGTCCCTACTTTCTGTTTGTCGGCAGGCTCGAGAAGATAAAAGGCCTGGACGACGTGATTCCGCTGTTCCGTGACTACGAGGACGCCGACCTCCTGATCGCCGGAGACGGCAACTACGAAGGCCGTCTGCGCGAGCTGGCGGCCGGCAACCCGCGCGTCGTGTTCCTGGGGCGCGTTCCGTTCGAACGGCTGCGTGCTTACTATCAGCATGCCGTGGCCACGGTAGTGCCGTCCGTGTGCTACGAAACTTTCGGGATCATACTCATTGAATCATTCCGGCAAAGAACTCCCGTGATCGCCAGGCGGCTGGGGCCGTTCCCCGAGATAGTGGAGCGCGCAAACGGCGGAGAGCTCTTTGGAAGCGAGCCGGAGCTCGTCGCGGCAATGCGTCGTCTACAAGGTGATACGGACTACAGAAACCGGCTGGCGGAAAGCGCCTATCGTGCTTCCATAGACGTGTGGTCGGAAAGCGCAGTCATCCCGCGCTATCTCGAAGTCGTGAAGGGCTTCGGCAAGTGAAGGTGCTGATTACGGGCGGCGCCGGATTCATCGGGTCACATCTGGCCGACAGGATGCTGGCTCGCGGCGACGACGTTGTCGTCATCGACGACTTCTCAAGTGGCTCACCGGACAACATCGCGCATCTTCGTGGCAGCTCGCGCTTCGAGTGCGTGGTTGGCTCCGCCTCGGACGCTTACGTGGTTTCGCCACTTGTCGCTGGAAGCGATGCGATCGTTCATCTCGCTGCCGCCGTCGGGGTGCGTCTCATTCTCGAAAGTCCCGTCCGCACGATCGAGAACAATCTGTTCGGGACCGCCGCCGTTCTTACCGCCGCTGCTGACGCACAACGGGCAGGCAGTCGCAAGATAGTGCTGCTCGCGTCCACCTCGGAGGTTTACGGAAAAGGGAACCGCCCACCATTCCGTGAGGACGACGATCTCACGTTTGGCGCGACGACTAACTCGCGGTGGGCTTATGCCTGCTCGAAGGCAATGGACGAATGGCTCGGTCTGGCGCATTGGCGCGAGCACGGCCTGCCTGTAACGATTGCCCGCTTCTTCAACACGGTCGGACCTCGGCAAACCGGCCGCTATGGAATGGTGCTTCCAAATTTCACCGACCAGGCTCTCGCGGGAGAGCCGATCACGGTATTCGGCACCGGGCGCCAGTCGCGCTGCTTCTGTCACGTCAACGACACGGTCGAGGCCGTGATACGACTGCTCGATACACCTGACACAGCCGGCCAGGTGTTCAACGTTGGCTCGGACCGCGAGATCAGCATGCGCGATCTTGCGGAGTTGGTGCGTCGTACTGCAAACAGCGCTTCGCCAATCGAGCTCGTTCCCTACGAGGAAGCGTACGCCGAGGGGTTCGAGGATATGGAGCGGCGCGTGCCTGACTGCAGCAAGATCGAGCAGTGGACCGGGTTTCGGCCGAAGCGCTCGCTCGAGCAGATCATTGCCGACGTTATCGCTGACCGACGGATGCGGCTTACGCCGACCTAGGAGTCGGCTGCGTGCGCGCCGTCATCACTTACCATTCCATAGATCCTTCCAACTCTGCAATCTCGATAAGCGAGGCAGAGTTTCGGCGGCACATACAGTGGCTCGCGAGCGGCAGCGTTCCCGTTGTTTCTCTCGATACCCTGCTGTCCGAGCCAGCGGATTCCGACGCCATCGCACTGACGTTCGATGATGGTCTCAGGAGCTTCGGCGAAATCGCCCTTGATCTCCTTGCCGAGCACAGCCTCCCCTCGACGGTTTTCATTGTCACAGAGAAGGTCGGTGGTACCAACGCGTGGGAGCCGGGCGCCGCGGCGACGTCGCTGCCGGTACTTCCACTCCTTGACTGGGCAGGAGTCGCACGAGCGGTGGAGCATGGCGTTACGCTCGGCTCACATGGCAGGACGCATCGCCGCCTTCCGTCGCTCGATCAGCGGGAGCTCGACGATGAAGTCACTGGCTCGCTGGATGACCTTCGACGCGAGCTGGGAGTCTCGCCGGCTGCGTTCTGTTATCCTTACGGTGATGCGACGAAAAGGGAGCTGAACGCAGCTGCGCGTGCGTACCGTCTGGCAGTGACGACCGAGCTCCGCCCCGTCTCCAATGACGATGATCCGTACGCAGTACCGCGAATCGATGCCTATTATTTGCGGCGCCCAGGCCGCCTCGAAAGCTTCGGTACACCTGCATTCGCGCGCTATCTGAAAGCTCGAAGGCAGGGGCGCAGCCTGAAGAGCAGTGTGGTGCGGCTGCTGGGTCACGGGAATGAATGAGGCGCCTGTCATCTCGGTCGTTATACCGACTCACAACGCGGGACCGTTTCTTCCCCCCGTAATTGCTGCACTCCTGAAGAGCGATCTCCCGCGCAACCGGTGGGAGCTCGTTGTCGTGGACGACGCGAGCCCGGGGGGTGCACCGAAGGTACACGGCGCCGATTCGGTGCTCGACATGCATGGCACACCTCGAGGACCCGCGGCCGCAAGAAACATCGGCGCGGAAGCGGCACGTGCGCCGCTCGTCGCGTTCGTGGACGCCGACGTGTGTGTTCGGCCGGACGTGCTGCGGCGACTTGTCGAGCATTTCCGACGGGACTCCGAGGTCGCCGCGGTTTTCGGATCGTACGACGCGTCGCCTGCGGAGCCGGGCTTTATCTCGCAGTACCGGAACCTCCTGCATCACTACGTGCACCAGCAGAAGAACGGAGACGTCGACAGCTTCTGGGCAGGGTGCGGGGCCGTGCGGCGCGCAGCCTTTCTCGAAGTGGGAATGTTTGACGCAGGCCGCTACACGACGCCACAGATCGAGGACATCGAGCTGGGGTACCGGCTCCGGGACCGCGGATATCGCATAGTGCTCGATCCCCAGATTCAGGGAACTCACCTGAAGCGATGGACCTTTGGTGGGATGATGCGCGCGAATTTCCAACATCGCGGTCTGCCTTACGCGAGGCTTCTCCTGGAGCGGGGACAGCTCTTGAAAACCGAGGGCCTGAGCGTCGGGAGCTCCGACAAAGCGAGCACGCTGGTCGTCGCGCTGATCGTGATGACGATTGCTTTCGCGGCAGTGTTTCGGGACTGGCGCTGGCTCACCGGTGCGATCCTCGGTTTCGCCGCCTTTGTATTTGTGAACCGCCGCCTGTTGGGATGGTTTGCGCGGGTGCGCGGATCGTGGTTCGCGGTGCGGGCCGCAGTGATCCACCTCGTGTACCACGCCACAAACGTTGCCGCGCTTGCCTACAGCGTCATCACGCACCCGTTTCGCCAGCGCGCAGAGCGCAGCGCACCAAGCCGCGCAACGTGAACCGCGGGGCAGGTGCCGTCAGCTCTCAGAGCGCGCCAATGCATTGTATACGGAGCCGATCAACCTTCCGACGGCATAACCGACGACGAACGCATAGGCAAAGCCGATGAACGCGCCGCCTACCGTTACGCGATACCCGGGGAGGAACACCCACAGCATACCGAGGTGAGGTCCGACCCTCGGTCCCCCGCGCAGTACCAGAACTATCGTCGCGAGAAACAGCACCGACCCGAAAAGCAATCCGACGGCGATTCCCCATGCGCGCGCGTTCAGACGCAGTAGTGTTGTTTTTACCTCGTCCTGTGTCTCCACCATCTTCGCCTCGTTCATCTAGATGTGATCCAGGAAATCACGAGTCGTGTCGAGCTCGGCTCGAGTTCGAAGAATGAAAAGCGATACTGCCAGCGCCAGGTTTCGTGTGAATGCCACGAACCAGCCCGAGGCGAACCCCACTGCGAATCCCCACGCCAGTCCGATCAGCGCACCTTCCCAAGTCAGATCGTAGCCTGCGAAATACTGGGCAAGCAGCTGAGGACCACGCCACGGTGTGCCGCGAAGAAGATCAATTGCCGTAACCGTGAAAATTCCCAGCCCCGTCACAGTACCGATGGCCACACCGAACGCGCGCTTGTCAACCGGGGCGAACAGAAGCGTCGTCGACGGCGGTAGTGATGGCTCCTCGGCCTCGGCGATCGCGGGCGCGCTCGGTGTGATGGATTTGTCAGTAGTCATGCCGCCGCCGTAGTCCGATCACCCGGTGGGCTCTCGACGCGCTGCTCTTCGTGGTACTCGAGATCGGTGTTCACCTCCCAGAGGTCGTGCGCCGCGCCCTGCATGTTCTCGATGGCGAGCATTGCCGTGTACATCGAGTGATCCTGGTTGTTGTACTTGTGCATCCCGTTTCTGCCTACGGTATGCAGATTCACGATGGGGTCGATGTACTCGCGGACAGTGTCCAGATTCTCGCGGTAGGCCGAGTCGTAAATCGGATAAGCCTTCGGCATTCGGACCACCGCGCCATCGACGACTTTCGCTGACTTAGCCAAGCCGATGGACTCGAGCTCACGCGTGGCGAGCTCGAGCAGCTCCGCGTCGCTGCTGTTCCAGAGCTCGTCACCGTGGAAGCAGAAGTATTCCATGCCAATGCAGCTTTGGCCTGCGTGGGGAACCATCGCGGCGCTCCAGTTCCTGAAATTCTGGATGCGTCCCACTGTAACGCCCGGCGTGTGCACATAAATCCAGTTGTCGGGAAACAGATTCTCCTTGTCGAGAATAAGCGCCACGAGAATGAAATCGCGATAGGTCAGCGCTTCGGCCGCCTTGAGCGCCTCGGGAGGTCGGTTGGGCCCCAACGCCTGCACGAGTGAACGAAGGGACATCGTCGTTATGAAATGCTCGGCTTCAATGCGACGTGTTCCACTTGGCGTATCGACTGTAGCGGCGACGACGCGCGTGCCGTCCGTCTCGAGGCCGGCAACCTGGTGATCGAGGAGCACCGTTCCGCCGAGCTGCGTCACTCTCGCCGCGCACTCCTCCCACATCTGACCAGGCCCAAAGCGAGGGTACTTGAACTGCTCGATGAGTGTCTTGATCGCGGGCGCGCGGCGATTGAGAGAAGTCGCCGAAAGAATTGCGTGAGCGAGTGAGAGCCCCTGAATGCGCTGCGCGGCCCACTCGGCCCTGATCTCGGTGCAGGGTACGCCCCAGACCTTCTCCGTATACGTCTTGAAAAAGATCCGGTAGAGGCGATGACCGAAACGGTTCGACACCCAATGCTCGAAATTCTCCTCGACTGGATGGGGCGAGATGCGGGCGTGGACGTAACTGAAAACGATCATCGCCGCCTGCCACCATC
>JALYJX010000196.1 GCA_030775065.1 Gemmatimonadota bacterium
GGGCCAAGCTCATCCACTCAGCAATCCGTTCCGGCGCTACGCCGCGCACGCGTGCGCCGGTCCATACCGCTGAAAGCGACAGCTGAAGCGACGCAATGCCGCCCCAGGCGCCAAAGAAATCGCCCACGGTTTCCTTCATCGCCGGCGGACAAGGAGAATGATCCGAAGCGACGAGATCGATCTCACCACCGACGAGCGCGCTCCATAACGCGGCACGCTCGGCCGCCTCGCGAATCGGCGGAGCGCACTTGTACTCGGTCGCGCCATCTGGAATCTCCTCGGCCGCGAATGTCAGATAGTGCGGGCACGTCTCGACCGTGATCGGGAGACCCCGATCGCGCGCGGCGCGAATAATCGCGAGAGAGCGCGCAGAGGACAGGTGCACCACATGCACGGGTGTCGGACACCAATCCAGCAGTCGCACGAGCGTCGCAATCGCCGACTCCTCGGCGGAAACAGGACGCGACGCGAGGTAGTCCGCGTAGACGCGCGAGCTCTTGCCATTACTGGCAAGACGCGACGGATCCTCGGCATGCACCATGAGCGGGACACCGAGCCGCGCAAGAATCGGGAATGACTCGCGCAAATCGCTTTCGCTCACAGCGGGAAATTCGTCCACCCCCGACGGCGAGAGAAAGCACTTGAACGCGCGAACGCCGGCCCCGCGCAAGCCCTCGAGCTCGCGGCTGTTTCCCGGAACCACACCGCCGATGTACTCGACGTTCACTGAAGTCTTCCCGCGTGCGGCATCGCGCTTTGCCTCGAGCGCCGCGACCGTCGTCGTCACAGGAATGGAATTGAGCGGCATGTCCAGGATCGTCGTCACCCCGCCCGCCGCCGCCGCGCGAGTTACCGACGCGAATCCCTCCCATTCCGTTCGCCCCGGCTCGTTCACATGCACGTGAGTATCGACCAGCCCCGGCATGACAACCAGCTCGCCGGCTTCGAGTGGCGACGATCCGGATGGAACTTCGTCCCACGCGCCAACGTGGGTGATGCGCCCATCAGCGATGTGAACGGAGGCGGCACGCATACCCTCCGGTGTGACGACACGGCGGCTGCGAATTGTGAGCTGCATCAGAGCGTCGATCAACCGCTCACAGAAGTCAGCGGCCCGTGACGATCAAGCAATGTGTCGACAGCAGATCTACTGAGGGAAACGCGGGTGCGAGGCGCGAGGAATCCAGGTGCCGAGGCGGCAGGTGAGGTTTCAGGAATGACTCGCTCGCACCTGACCTGCCGCCTGCGACCTCGGCTCCTCTCGCCCGGCACCCGTGATTCTCTTAGCAGAATGTCACGCGGCTTCAGTGTCCGCCCAGAACCTTCTGAGGAGGTTCACCGAAACTCGGCGCCTGTATTCCGCCGACGATCTGAGATCGTCGATTGGTGCAATCTCGCCGCTCAGAATCTCCGCCGCTTCATCGATCGAACCGCCTTCCGCAAGCGCCAGTTCGGTTCGAGGCACGCGAATGACCGTCGGCGCAACGCTGCCAAACGCGATGCGCGGGACGGGCGCGCGGACGGCTGCAACCACGATTTTGGAGATGGCCTGCGCCGCCCGTGTCCCGACTTTGCGGAACCACTGCTTCCCTTCCACTGGAGCGACCTCGACTGCCACGATCAGCTCGTCGGGCCGCATCACGGTCTTGCGATATCCCGTATAAAACTCGCCGAACGGAATGCGTCGCTCGCCGTTCACGCTGCGCAAAACAATAACTGCGTCGACGGCCGCAAACACGGGGAGCGAATCACCCGCCGGAGATGCATTCGCGATGTTCCCGCCGACAGTGCCTCGATTCTGTATCTGCGCGCCACCCACGAGCTGCGAAGCCTCGACGAGCATCGGCAATCGCTGCGCGATAACCGCCGAGCGAATGAGCGACGTGTAGGTGACGAGAGCGCCGATGACGAGAGTCTCCTCACGCACTGATATTTCACGCAGCTCGTCCAGCGCCCAGATGTCGAGCAGTTTCCTCGGCTCGAGCGTTCCGAAGTTCGCCGCGACGTAGAGATCCGTCGCCCCGGCCACGGGCACCCTCGGCTCATCACGCAGAATCGCAAGCGCGTCGTCCAGCGAAGCGGCAGTGCGCAGGTCGAGCTGCGACATCGCTGTTCTCATTCGACCACCAGACTTCCGGATGCCTCGGGCATCGGCATCCCCTTCCATTTCATTATCGCACGATAGATGGCCGAGTATCCGGTGCAGCGACAGAGATTCCCCGCGAGAGCAACCTTCACCTCGTCGAGTGTCGGCGCGGGTCCGAGTGAGAGCGCAGCCATGATCATTCCCGGCGTGCAGATCCCGCACTGCGCGCCGACTTCGTTCATGAAGTGGTGCTGCAGCGGATGGTCTCCGCCGAGCCCTTCGATTGTCGTCACTTGTGTGCCCGCAACCTGGGCAACTGGAATAATGCACGAGCAAACCGGCTCGCCGTCAACGAGCACCGTGCAAGCGCCGCACTCGCCCTCGCCGCAACCTTCCTTGGTTCCGGTGAGGCCAAGGTCCTCGCGGAGCACGTCAATGAGCCGCGCAGCGGGGTGGACCGTGAGCTCGGCCTCCTCGCCGTTAAGCATGAACTTCATCAGAAAGCGGGCATCGGGTACCGGCTAGCGGCTAGCGCGTTACGGCCAACGGGTACGGGTAGCTGAATCACGCAGCTGCGACGCAGCCGGAAATCAATTCCGGCGTCGCGGGTATCTCGCGCACGTCGAGCCCAAGGTGCCGCAATGCATTCACCACCGCGGGAGCGGGTCCGTCCATCGGAAGCTCGCCGAGTCCTTTGGCTCCGAAGGGTCCGCCCGGATAGGGGTTCTCCATCATCACGACGTCGAGCTCCGGCATGTCGAGAGTAGTCGCTATCGTGTAGTTCGTGAGCTGCGCATTGGCCATCGCGCCGTCGCGCATAACGACGCGCTCGAGCAGTGCGTAGCCGAGTCCCTGCGCAGTTCCACCTTCGATCTGCCCGCGGGCCAGAGCCGGATGAATCGGACGTCCGAACTCCTGCACCGCGGTGAGCTTGACCGGACGAGCCTCGTAGGTGTCGCGATCGAGCTCCAGCTCGACGACGTCGCATCCCCACCCGTACGTCGCGTAGGCGTCCCCGCGGTACGTCGAGTCGTCCCACTTGATCCAGTCGGGCGGCGTATACATCCGCTCCACCGACATCTCCCCGTAGTGCGCGTAGTACTCGGCCGGCGAGGTCCCCGCGAGCTTCTCCTTCATCTCGAGCGCGCACTCCTCGAGAATCTTTCCAACCACCATGCAGGTGCGCGAGGCAACCGTCGGCCCGCTGTCGGCGACGAGCGACGTGTCCGGCTGCATGACTTCGACGAGCTCATAGGGAACTCCGAGCGCGTCCGATACTATCTGCGCGTGCATCGTGCGAGTGCCCTGGCCGATCTCCGTGCTGCCGACTGCGATCCGGACACCCGTCCGCGTCACATCGAGCCGAGCCTTCGACTTGAGGTGAAGCTCTCCGCTCCCGGTGAATCCGGCGCCGTGATAAAAGAGTGCAAGGCCGATCGCGCGATTCGTCCCCCGGAATTCCTCGCGCTTGCGAGTGAAATCGGTTCGTCGCACCGCCTCGTCCAGCACCATCAGCGCGCTGCAATCCTCCCGCATGGTCTGGCCCGTGGCGGTGGTGTCACCCGGCTGCAGCGCGTTCTTTCGTCGGAGCTCGACAGGATCCATTCCGAGTGCTTCGGCAATTCGCTCCATGTGCACTTCGACCGCAAACTCCGTCTGCGGCGCACCAAACCCGCGGAATGCGCCGTTCGGCGGAGTGTTGGTCAGCACAGTGCGGCCGAAGATTCGAACGTTGTCACAGCGATACGGACCAGCCGCGTGAATGCATCCGCGCGATAGAACAACGGGACTGAGCGTTACGTACGCGCCGCCGTCCATGAGAACGTCGATGTCCATCGCAACGATTCGCCCGTCGCGCATTACGCCCGTGCGATGCCGAACTATCGATGGATGGCGCTTCGTGGTGGCGATCATGTCCTCGACGCGGTCGTAAATGAGCTTCACCGGCCGGCCCGACTTGAGCGTGAGAAGCACCGCGTGTCCGGCGATCATCGACGGATATTCCTCCTTGCCGCCGAATCCTCCGCCGGTCTCGGTTTGTATCACGCGCACATTCGGATGCGCTGATCCGAGCAGACAGCGCAGCGCCTTGATGACGTAGAAGGGGCACTGCACCGAGCCGTAGATCGCCACACCGCCGTTTTCCTCTGGCACCGCAATCACTGCGTTGGGCTCGATGTAAACGTGCTCCTGGTGCCCGGTGCGGTACGTTCCCTCGACAACGACGTCTGCGCCGGCAAGCCCGGAGGCGACGTCGCCCTTCAAAATGTCGATTTCCTTGAAGACCGTGTCCGATTTCTCGGGATCGAACAGTGGCTCCTCTTCGTCGTACTCGATTACGACATTCGCGGCGAGGAGCTTCTCGCGATCCTCGTGCGCGAGAAGCACGATGGGCTCAGCCATGTGCCGAACTTCCTGCTCGACGAGGAAGGGCTGGTCCTTCTCGATGAGATCAGCTGCATTCGTTGCGGGGACGTCACGGTAGTCGACGATCGTGAACCCTGTTGTATCGAAGTCGAAGCGGATCGATCGCACACGCCCGCGCGCGATTGTCGAGCGAACGGTGCGCCCGTGCAGCATTTCCGGAAAAACGAGGTCATCCGCGTACTTCGCGGTTCCGCTCGCCTTTCCGATTCCGTCTTTTCGAGCAACGCTCCTGCCTACTGCCGGCATTTTGGGAAGATGAGGCTCGCCCCGTCAGCGGGCAAGGTAAGGACGGACTGACTACGGAACTACAACAGAAATGGAAAAACGATTTGGGCGGATTTTATGGAGATTCGGCGGATACTACAGAATCCTGGGGGAACTACGGAACGGCAACGGCCTTGACCGTCGTTGCCGTTCAACCAAAGAACTCCCGCCGTATCCGCCGAATCGCCATGAATCCGCCCAAATCGTTTTTCCATTTCTGTTGTAGTTCCGTAGTTAGCGGGGGAATATGACCGCCAGTACGACGTCAGATGTGAACATGCACCGCGCACTGTGGCCACAGGCAGGTACAACCAGAGTCGTGTGCCTTGCCCCGAAGTTGTCGTTGACGTACCGACCGAACGCCAGTCCACGAGCCAGACGCGTCGGACCCTGCGCCATTGCGGGGCACGAGGTGTCGAAGCCGTACAACGGCAGGATGTCGAGCTCGCCAACCAGGTAAGTCGTCGGCCGCGCGGCAAGCTGTCTCCTCAGCTGCTCGACGGATTGCTTCGCGGTGTATCCGGTCCGGTTCCTCAAACCATAAGGCCACGTGTCATACGTCGTGCAGTCCTCCGAGTCGCCGTAACGCCCGAATGGCGGCGGTGGATTCGCCAGCGGCGGCGGAATGTATCCCGGTGGCAACGCCGCCACGTTCTGCGGAAACGCGCTCGACCTCGGTCGCAGACTGTCGGGGTACGCGTACGACGACGGATTGGCCACGACGTAGGTTATCGGCACTCCAAGCCGGTCGTGTATCTGATTCGCAATCTCGTAGCGATTCACGTACTGCCCGCCGGCGGAGTGACCGGCAATGACGATGCTCCGCAGATTCGGAAAGCTTTCCCTGCGGGCGAGTTTCCTCAGAATCTCGTCGGCGACATCGAACGACGTGACCTGACGATTGCTGATCGCGCCGGAGCCGGAGCGCCAAGTCTCGCCGCTGCAGCTGCTCCAGTTGATCTCGTTCGCTGCAAGGGTGTCGCGGCAGCTGCCACCCTCGTTCGCCGCGAATCGAGGCGAGATGACAATCGTGTTTTCCAGGGCGCCGGCGAGAAATGCGGCGGCGAGTGCGTGGCGGAAATAATTGTGCGCGTCGCGGCCCGCGCCATGCACGAGAATGAATGCGCGGGTGATGGCCTCGTTCCGGGAGTCGAGGGCATAGGTGCGATAGACGAGCGTCCGCCCCGGCCCACCGGCCATCGTAACCCATTCCGTACACGCCAGCGTGGCTGTCGTGCACGAAACTGGGGCCGCGATATTCAAGCGACCGGGCATATTCAAGCGACCCGGCAGCACCATCGCCGCCACCACCGGGAGTGTAAGAGCGTAGCCAATGCGGATCATACAGGGTCCTCCGGGATTTCGACCTGTTTCACTCTCGATCATATTCGTTACGTGACAACGCATCGCGCAATTGTCGACGGGCTCTCGCATGCCTCGGCTGCGGGCGAGTCCGTCGTTCTGGCAACCGTCGTTCGCGTTACCGGCTCGAGCTACGGTGGCGTTGGCGCCCGCATGCTCATCCGGGTAGACGGCTCGACCGTCGGACTGGTGAGCGGCGGCTGCCTCGAGTCCGACCTGGCCGAGCACGCGCGGCGCGTGCACGAGACCGACCGCGCGGAAGTGGTGAGGTACGACACGCGCGACGACGAAGACGCGCCGTGGGGACTCGGGCTCGGCTGCAATGGATTGATCGACGTGCTGCTCGAGCCGCTCCAGCCCGCGCGGGCGAAGTATTTCGCCAAGTTTCTGAAACGCGCGCTCGAGGCGGACAAGCCTTCGGTCCTGGCGACGGTGATACGTGTCGCTCCGGGCGGAGCCAACACGTCGTTCGTCGACACCGAGACAATCCTGGACGGCGACAGCGAGACAGCAGGGGCAGCCCCATCGATTGGAGCGCACGCGCTGTTCACCGGCAACAGAATCGAGAAAAGCGGCGAATGGGGGAGCGGCAACACTCTCGTGAGGGCCACGGCCGACAGCGATGAGGCCCTCACCGTCGGACGCCGCGGCCTGTATCGCGAGTACGGTCCGGTTGAAGTCGCATTCGAGGTGGTTGCCCCCGCGGTACGTCTCGTGATTTGTGGCAGCGGGCCCGACGTCATTCCTATCGCGCGCTTCGGCTTCGAGCTCGGATGGGATGTCACCGTCGTGGATCATCGCCCTGTTGACGCTTCGCACGCCGCGCGTTTCCCCGGAGCGCGGGTGTTGGAAGCCGCCGAACCCTCACGCCTTGCCGATGTGGTGAGCCTGACACCGCGTACGGCGGCGGTTGTGATGTCGCACCATATCAGCCGCGACACGGATTACATCGGAGCACTTCTCGACAGCGGCGCGGCCTACATC
>JALYJX010000197.1 GCA_030775065.1 Gemmatimonadota bacterium
ATCGGTAGCCCAACCCGCTCCCGCACGGCCGGCTCGTCCTGAAGCAGGTCGGCCAGGCACACGCTCTCCAGTACATCGTCGATCTTTGTCTGCAGCAGCACCCACACCGGGCGGATGCTGCAGCTGTGCGACGCGGCGCAACGATCTTCCTCGAGCGGGTGGCTGACGCAGTGGAGGTCGAACGTCTCGAGCTCCGAGGCATGAATGACCGCACGAATCGATATCTGCTCGGGAGGCCGCGACAACATGTAGCCGCCACGCGCGCCGCGGATGCTGGTGATTACCCCTGCCCTTCTGAGCCGGAGCAGGATCTGCTCGACGTAATCAGCTGGGAGTCGCTCCTGAGCCGCAATCTCGCGGCCGGTCACCGGACCTTTCTCGGTGCGCTTCGCCAGATGAAGCGCGCAAATGACACCGTACTCGGCCCACGTCGTGATGCGCATGAATTTACGATACGGGAGATACGCCGAAACTACAAGTGTGCTATCCCGCCGACACTCCGCCGTGCGCACCGCCGGGAACTCCGATTTCGGTCATCTTCCGCAGGTCGAGCACTTCGTCGATCTGATCCTCCGGAAGAATCTTTTCCCGCTTCACGAGATCGCGAATCAGAACGTTCTCCTTCACCGACTGCTTGCTGAGCTCGGCAGCGCGGGCGTAGCCGATCTGAGGAGCGAGGGCCGTCGCAAGCGCCGCTGAGCGCTCCACCCAGTAAGCGGCCTGCTCGCGATTGGCTTCTATGCCGCGCACGCATTTGCTCTCGAGCACACGCGCCGTGTTGGTGAGAATCTGCATCGACAACAGTACGTTGTACGCAATCACCGGCATCATCACGTTCAGCTCCAGCTGACCGTGCTCCGCCGATGTGCTCACGCAGACATCGTTTCCGATCACCTGGAAGCACACCTGATTGACCATCTCGGGTATCGAAGGATTCACCTTGCCGGGCATGATCGAAGAGCCGGGCTGCACCGCGGGCAGTCGCACCTCGTCGAATCCCGTCCGGGGGCCGCTCGCAAGGATGCGGAGATCACTGGCGATCTTGCTGAGGTCGATCGCCAGTACCTTCAGCTGCGAGCTGAAGGCAGCAACATCGCCCATGCTCTGCATAAGCTGAATGCGATCGGCTCCCTCGCGCAGATCGAGGTTGGTCGTCTCGTTGAGAAACCGGACCATGAGGGCCGGGTACTCAGGCTCGACGTTCACCCCGGTTCCGACAGCGCTTCCTCCGATGCCCAGCTCGCGCAGGTAGTTCGCGGCCTGGACCACTCGCTGAACACCGCGCCGCAGGCTGCCCGCGTACGCCGTGAGCTCCTGGCCGAGTCTGATCGGCATTGCATCCTGGAGATGGGTGCGGCCGGACTTGATGACGTCGTCGAACTCGCGGCCTTTCTCCTCGAATGCGTCGGCAAGCTTGTCGAACGCATCCACTATCTTCGGCAGCTCGGTGACGCATGCGAGACGAATCGCCGTCGGTATGACGTCGTTCGTCGACTGTGCCATGTTCACGTGATCGTTCGGATGCACCGGCGAATACTCGCCTCGCTTCCCGCCCAGGATCTCGTTCGCGCGGTTCGCGAGAACTTCATTGACGTTCATGTTGTGCGACGTGCCGGCGCCTGCCTGGTAGACGTCCACGACGAAATGATCCCTGTGCTCGCCCGCGAGTACCTCGTCGGCCGCCTTGACGATTGCATCCGCGAGCCGGGCTTCCAAACGCCCCGTCTGCCGATGCGTGAGGGCTGCTGCCCATTTGATGCGAACCGTCGCGTCGACAAAAGCGGGGAGAGGCTTTATGCCGCTGATCGGAAAATTCTGGACCGCCCTCAGCGTCTGCACCCCGTACAGGGCGGAAGCCGGTACTGCGAGCTCGCCGAGCGGGTCCTTCTCCATGCGCGTGTTCTCGGTCATCGAGAAAGGCTCCGTATCAGGTCGGGGCGGTGCGAACGAGTCGCGCCGTACCGTTGAGGAATGGATTCGAGATTCGCTCCTCGCCAATGGTCGAGCTCTCCCCGTGACCGGGGTGGATCGCCGTGTCGGCGGGGAGTGCGGCAATTCGCGCCAGAGAAACTTCGAGATTCGCGGCGTTCGAGAACGGAAGATCCGTGCGCCCGACCGAGCCGGCGAAGAGGCAGTCACCGACCAGTGCGTGACCCTCTGCGTGGAGGACCACGTGGCCGGGCGAATGCCCCGGAGCATGCATCACGTTGACCTTGATTCCGCCGAGCGCGACTTCCTCTCCCTCGCTGAACTCCAGGTCCGGCGGGGGCGGCTCTTCGTATGGGATCCCATATAACTGCGCCTGCCGGCCGCCAACGCGATACAACGGCTGATCCAGAGAATGCAGGTAAACCGGCACGTTCCATCGCCGCTTCACTGTTGCAATCGCCCCGATATGATCGACGTGCGCGTGCGTTACCCAGATCGCGACGACGTCATGGCTCATTCGCTCGATCTCGGCCACGAGCCGGTCGCCGTCGCTGCCCGGATCGACTATCGCCGTCGCACCGCTGCCCGGATCGGTGACGACGTAACAGTTCTCCTGAAACGGACCGACAACAAAGGGGACGACTATCACGCCGAGTATCCCCCGGTGCCGACGATCATCGGCTCGGTGGCACCGCTGCGGAGCGATGTCAGATACTTCTCTACTGCGATCGCGGCCGTTGTCGCGTCGCCGGCGGCGGTCGTGATCTGGCGCGTCAGCTGCGCGCGCAGGTCCCCCGCTGCAAACAAACCGGGTATCGACGTCTGCATATTCGTATCGGTGCGGATGTATCCCATGTCATCGTGATCGACGTGGCCGGCAATGATGCCTGTGTTCGGCCTGAATCCGATGAACACGAACAGCGCCGTCGCCGTGAGCGATGACTCCAGATGCGTTTCCGTATCCCGCAGCACGATGTTGTTCACGAGCCCCTGCTCATCAGCCTCGATTCGCTCGACAACCTTGTTCCAGATCACTTCTATCTTCGGATTGTCGAACAGCCGCTTCTGAAGAATCTTCGACGCGCGCAGCTCGTCCCGCCGGTGAATGAGATAGACCTTCTCTCCGTAACGGGTCAGGAAATCCGCTTCCTCGACAGCGGCGTCGCCTCCGCCAACCACCGCGATCGTGTGGCCGCGAAAGAACGCGCCGTCGCACACCGCGCAGTAGCTCACACCCTTCCCCGCATACTCGAGCTCGCCCGGCACACCGAGCTTTATGGGTGTGCCGCCCGCGGTAAGGATGGCAGTCGGAGCGCGATAGGTGTTACCGCTCTCCGTAGTCGCCAGAAAATTTCCGTCCGCAAGCTTCTCCAAAGAAAGCACGGTCTCCTGTGCGAACTCCGCCCCGAACTTCTTTGCGTGACTCTCGAACTTCTGGGCGAGGTCCCACCCTTCGATGTGCTCGAAACCCGGGTAATCCTCGATGATCTCCGTGTTCAGCAGCTCGCCGCCCGAGATTCCACGCTCGAGAACGATCGTCCGCAGCATGGACCGGCCGGCATACAACGCCGCGGTCATGCCGGCTGGTCCGGCTCCAACGATGATTACGTCGTACTCGGGAGTTTCTGACAAAGTCGATCGAATGGATGTTGATGGCGGCCGCCAGGCAAATGCGCCCGGGGCCACCCAGACGAAAGTTATTCACTCGTGCAACATGCCGCCGTGAGGTCCGACCCGACTATTTCCTGATGTGTCTGCCGCCGTCCACGATTAGGGTCTCACCCGTCACATAGTCAGACCGGAGGAGGTAGAGCATCGCCTCGACCACGTCGTCCGGATTGCCCAGGCGCTTGAGAGGGGTCGTTGAAGCAAGGCGATCACCCGCTTCGGGGTTCCAGTCGGCCGGGAGCAGAACCGCGCCCGGCGCGATCGCGTTCACCCGGATCTCGGGCGCGAGCACGCGCGCAAGCGAAGAGGTCATCTTCACGACCCCTGCTTTGCTGATCGAGTGCGGGACGTAGCCCGGCCAGTTCTCGAACGCCCCGAGATCTGCGATGTTCACGATCGCACCTCCCTCGGATTTCATTAGTGGCGCGGCCGCCTGCGAGACAAGAAACGGCGCGCGCAGGTTCAGGGCGAAGATGTCGTCCCACACCTGCGAAGTGACCGTTCCGATCGGCGATCTCTCCATCACGGCAGCTGAATTCACCACGACCGCGAGTGACCCGAACGCAGCCGCCACTTTCCTGACGAGCTCGGCGGGCTCACGGGGGGAAGTGAGATCGGATTGAAATATCGTCGCTTTTCCCCCCGCAGCTTCGATCATCTCCTGCGTCGCGCGAGCCCCGTCCGCCGAGGAGTTGTAATGCACTCCCACCTGCATTCGCTCTTTGCCCAGCGCTACAGCCAGCGCGCGCCCCAACCGCTGGCCCGCGCCGGTGACGAGTGCAACGCGTCCGGCAAGGTTCACGACTGCTCCGCCGGCTGCATGCGCGAGGCAACAAGTGCGTCCTGCTTCTCGAGCCAGCTGTGCGGAATCATCATCGCTCCGATCATTCGCGGTCCTTCCGCCGTGCCATGCCAGTCGGATCCGCCGCTCGGCACGAGTTTGAAGAAATCGGACAGTGCGGCCAGTCGGTTCATGTCCTCGAGCATGTGACTGGGATGCCGGATCTCGACGCCGTCCATCCCCATTTCCACGAATGGCTCGAGCCGCGCGCGCCGTCCATCCCCTCCCGGATGCGCCCAGATGGCGAGACCGCCCGCTTCGTGCACAATGAAGATTGCTTCACTTATCTCGAGCCTGGGCTTGGCCACGAATGCCGGACGTCCCGAGCCGAGATAGCGATCGAAGGCCTCGCGGAAATCGCGCGCGGCACCGGCGCGGATCATCGCTCTCGCTATGTGCGGACGGCCGACGGCAGCATCTCCGGCTTCCTGCAATACCATATCGACCGTGACGTCAATGCCGAGCCCGCGGAGGCGCTCGACGATTCTCGCGGCGCGGAGGTGGCGCTCCTCGCGGAATTTCTCTAGCCGGGATTCGATGAGTCCGAGTCGCGTCATGTGCAGCCCGAGAATGTGAACCTCGGAATTGCCGTCGTGCGCGCTGAGCTCCACGCCGGCCACCACGCGAACTCCGAGTGATCTGCCTGCTTCGACAGCGCGCGTCACGCCGGCAAGCGTGTCGTGATCCGTCAGGGCGAGCGCTTCGACTCCCGCCGCGTGTGCTGCCGCCACGACGCTCTCCGGCGGCAGCGTTCCGTCAGAGGCGGTCGAGTGAGTGTGAAGATCGACGAATCTTGACGGAGCTGCGGCAGCGCCGCCTTCAGTCACCGGGCGTAGCCGGCTTCCGGCGAAGTGAAGCTCGGCTGCGACTCGGCGAAATACTGCCGGAGCTGGTCGTCGGTGAGCTCGCGAAACGACTGCTCCCGCGATCTCGACCCCTGCGGCGAATAGCGAGTCACCCTGACCTGCTTCTCGTTGCCTGATTGGCGAATGAAGATCAGGCCGAACTCATCCTGGTCATAGGCCGTGACGAATCCCGACGGCGCAACCTCCCACTCGATCCCGCCAACAGTGATTCTTCTAGCGGGCATTCAGCCAATCTCCGTTTCTGTATATATGCGGGACGGGTCCAGGGGGGGGTGCGGCGCGGCTGCGTGTGCACTCACGAGGGTGGCTTCACTATCTGCTTCGGTGAACTCCACGAAAGCGCCCGGCAGCGCCGACTCCTCGAAAACCCAGAACCGGCAATTTGCTGCGGCGTAGTGGGCCTTGCTCGCCCTGAGTCTTTCGAAATAACGCTCCCGTTCCGAGGAAGGAACCGTCATCCTCTGAATTGTCAGCAGGCGCGGCATCCTAAACTCCGCTTTCGGGAAACTCCTCGATCGATTTCTTCACGAACGCGAGGAACTGGTCAGCCACAGCACCGTCAATGACCCGGTGGTCGAATGAGATCGAGAAATACGCGCACGTGCGGATGGCGATTGTGTCCTCGCCATCGGCCCCTGGAATGATCTTCGGACGCTTCTCGATCGCGCCTACGCCGAGGATTGCGACCTGAGGCTGGTTGATGATCGGAGTACCCATCAGCGAGCCGAACACACCGGGGTTGGTGATCGTGAAAGTTCCGTCCTGGACTTCTTCAGGGGAGAGCTTCTTCGCCCGCGCGCGGCTCGCGAGGTCGTTGAGCGCGCGCGTGATCCCCGCAAGCGAAAGATTCTCGGCGTTCCTGATCACCGGCACGATGAGTCCCCAGTCGAGCGCGACCGCAACGCCGATGTTGACCGGCTTTCTATAGATGACGTTCCTGCCGGCAACGGATGAGTTGACGATTGGAAAGGCCTTCAAGCCCTGCACGACCGATGCGATGATGAACGGCATGTAGGTGAGCTTCTGTCCGGTAGTCGCCTCGAACTCGGCACGCTTGCGGGCGCGGATGCGGGCAATCCGCGTCAGGTCCATCTCCATGAACGACGTGACGTGGGCCGAGGTGCGGCGCGAAGCGACCATGTGGTCGCTGATGAGTCCGCGCATCTTGGACATCGGCTCGACCGTATCGCCGGGCCACGGCTCGGGGGGCGGGAAATGACCGCTGCCATCACCCGGAAATCCGCCAGGTGCGTGCATCGATCCTGTTCGCGCTCCTGCCGGGATTCCTTCACTGATGAAGCCCATCAAATCCTTCTTCGTCACTCGGCCGGCGATGCCGCTTCCGTGAAGGGCACTGATGTCGACTCCGTGCTCGGCGGCCATCTTCCTGACGAGCGGGGAGGATTTCGTGCGGATGCGCTCCTCGAACGAATTGCCGTTCTGCTTGGGCGCTGAAACGGTACTCGGTGCACTGGACTGGTGAGGGGACGCGGGGGCGCCCGCGCTAAATTCGTTTTTCGGGGGGGGCCCCCCGCTCTGAGCATCCGCTTGTAGTTGTTCGCTGGCCGCCGGAGCGGCGACTGCCTCGGTAGGCGCGGGCGCCGGCACCGTAGCGTCGACCGTCGCCCCCTTCTCCGTCTCCAGCCGCGCAACTACGGTTTCCACCGCAACCGTTTCGCCTTCCTTCACCAGAACTTCAGCAAGCACGCCGGCAGCCGGAGCGGGGATCTCCGCGTCCACCTTGTCCGTCGAAATCTCGAATATGGGCTCGTCGCGCTTCACCTCGTCGCCGAGCTTCTTCAGCCACTTCGAC
>JALYJX010000198.1 GCA_030775065.1 Gemmatimonadota bacterium
GATCGCGGTGATCGGCACCCCTTCCGATGCCGCCTTGGCTGCGACCATCACCGGGAACGCCTGCGACGGGTCGAGGCCGTATCCCGCAGTCAGACTCGTTCCAAAGAACAGCACGCTAACTTTCGCTCGAACCGAATCCTTCGCGGTGCTTTCGCCGTTCGATGCACTGGGAGAATCCGCTGCCGGCACGGCATCCGCGGAAGCCCGCTTGGCCGCTGTTGCACCATCCATATTTCGCTCCGGCTGGCACGCAGCCAGGGCGCCCAGCAATACAATCCAAGAAATCTTCATGCTCATTGCAAAGGAAGTTACGCGGGAATACAGAAGCGGTGATCAGAACCTTGCCGTTCTGAAGGATGTGTCATTCACCATACCTCAGGGCGATTTCGTGGCAATCGTCGGGCCCTCGGGCAGCGGAAAGACGACTCTGCTCGGACTCCTCGCAGGTCTTGATACTCCGACCCGGGGCACGGTGATCCTCGATGGTCACGACCTGACGACAATGTCGGAAAACGAACGGGCCCGGCTCCGGGGCGAAAAAGTCGGATTCGTCTTTCAGACATTCCAGCTCATTCCGACTCTTACGGCACGGGAGAACATTCAGGTTCCACTCGAGCTCCAAGGGAACGACGGAGCGTCGGAGCGCGCGCGGGAGCTTCTCGAGCGCGTTGGCCTCGAGCAGCGCGGGCACCACTTCCCCATGCAGCTTTCGGGAGGCGAGCAGCAGCGCGTTGCGCTTGCGCGCGCTTTCGCGAATTCGCCGCGAATACTCTTTGCCGACGAGCCGACTGGAAATCTGGACGCTGCCAGCGGCGCGCGAGTGTTCGATCTCCTGGCATCGCTCAACCGGGATTCCGGCTCGACGATTGTTCTGGTGACCCACGACGCTTCGCTCGCGGCGCGGGCGGGTCGCACGATACGGCTGAGCGACGGCAGAGTAGTGAGCGACGTCACAGTCTCCACCGACGCCGGTGTCGTCGCTGAAGGCGCAGTGGCGGTTCCGTGACCACGCCTTCGCCCGTACCGGATCGCGGCAAAGCTTCACTCCGGCAGCTGGTAAGCCTCACGTGGCGCGAGAGCCGGAGCGCCCGCCGGCGGCTTCTCCTCTACATGTCCGCCATCTCCCTCGGCGCGGCAGCGCTGGTCGCGATCGATTCCTTCGCCGGAAATGTCGACAGGTCCGTGCGCGATCAGTCCCGCGCCCTCCTCGGCGGAGACATTTCGTTTCGCTCACGCAAGGTGTTCACTCCCGCTCAGGGCGCGATTCTCGATTCGATCGCTCGCGCATCCGGGGCGACCTACGCGCGCGTCGTGACATTTCCGTCGATGGCCCTGGTTTCCCGAACCGGACGCACGAGGCTCTCGCAGGTGCGCGGCGTTAGCGACAACTATCCCTTGTACGGGGAAATCACTACAACGCCGGCCGGCCAGTGGCCGGCGCTGAAGAAAGGCGCAAACGCGCTGGTGGATCCATCGCTTCTCGTTACGCTCGGGGCGCAAGTCGGCGATACGGTGAGCCTGGGGTACGCCCGCTTTCGAATCATCGGCACGTTGAAGTCGGTGCCCGGAACGCCCGGTGTCGCCGAGATCATCGGGCCGCGAGTTTTCATCCCGGAGCGGTACCTCGCCCAGACGCAGCTTCTCGTTTTTGGAAGCACCGCGGAATACACAGTGCTTGGGCGACTCGACCCCAGCCGCGATCCCGTCAAGGTAGTCAAGCCTTTCCGCCCTCAGCTGCGTAAATCCCGGATCAGCGTCTCCACAGTAACGGAAGCTGAAGACAGATCGTCGCGCTCGATCGACCAGCTCAGCCAGTTCATCGGAATCGTCGGTCTCGTCGCGCTGCTGCTCGGCGGAGTCGGAGTGGCCAGCGGTGTACGAGCGTATGTCGCGCGAAAGATCGATACCGTCGCCATTCTCCGCTGTCTCGGCGCGTCGAGCCAGCAGGTTCTCGCGATGTACGTCATTCAGGCTGCGGCCATGGGCATTCTTGGCGCGCTTGCAGGTGCAGCTCTCGGCGTCGCCATCCAGTTTGGATTGCCGCTGTTGGTGAGGGATTTTCTGCCGGTCGAGGTCGACGTTACGCTGGAGCCGCAGGCGATAATCACCGGCGTTCTGATTGGAGGCTGGATCGCGCTGATTTTCGCGCTTCGGCCGCTCCTCGCTCTGAGAAATGTTTCGCCGCTGCAGACACTGCGGCGCGATGCTGACGCGGAAGTCCTCCGGATGCATTGGAACGACTGGCCGCGCGTCGTCGTGAATGCGGCACTCGTTGGGAGTATCGTGGCGATTGCACTCTTGCGAGCGACAAATCTCAAGCAGGGACTGTGGATGAGCGCCGCAACCGGCGGGGCGATTGCGGTGCTTGTCGCAAGTGCGTGGCTGCTCTCCTGGGTGGCGCGCAGAGCTCTCCGCACGGGGTGGCCGTACGTCGTGCGGCAGGGAGTGGCGAATCTCTACCGGCCCGCGAATCAAACGCGGTCTGTCGTGCTTTCGCTCGGCTTTGGAGCGTTCCTGATCACGACGCTTTATCTGGTACAGAGCAATCTGCTCGGCCAGTTCAAGATCAGCATGGACGCCTCGAGTGCGAATCTCGTGTTCTTCGACGTTCAGGACGATCAGCGAGCACCGATCGATTCGATAATCCGGGCTGCTGGGTATCGCGTGACGGAAACCGCACCCGTGGTCACAATGCGCATCGCGAAAATCAACGATCGAACCGTCGAACAGATCTCGGCGGATACGCTTGGCCCACCGTCGGCGGCAGGCGCCAAGGCTTCACCCAGGCAGAGTCGATCCACTTCCGGCAGCGCGGATGGCAGATCAGGGCAGAATCGCGCGGGCCGTCCGTCGTGGGCGCTCCGTCGTGAGTACCGCTCGACATATCGCGACAAGGTTACGTCGTCAGAGAAGCTCGTCGCCGGTAAGTGGTTCAGCGCTGAGGCGCTGCGCGGAGGTCGTGACACCGGAGAGGTCTCCATGGCGCAGGATGTTGCGGAAGAGCTGAGCCTCAAGATCGGTGACGTCGTCACCTGGGATGTCCAGGGAGTCCAGGTCGCGGCTCGGGTCACGAGTCTGCGCGAGGTTACGTGGCAGCGCTTTCAGCCGAATTTCTTCGCGGTGTTCTCACCACCGACACTTCAGTCGGCGCCAAAGCAGTACGTCCTTCTCTCCACTGTCAGCGGGCCTGCGGCGGTCGCCGGGCTGCAGCGAGACGTAGTGTCGCGATTCCCGAACGTTTCGAGTCTCGATCTCTCGCTGATCAAGGAGTCGGTTGAGAAGATTGCATCGAAGGTTACGACCGCGATTCGTTTCATGGCGTTGTTCAGCCTGGCAATGGGAATACCGGTTCTCTTCGCTGCCGTCGCGGCTACGCGGCGCGACCGCATTCGCGAGGGTGTGCTCCTCAAGACGCTGGGCGCAACGCGTGGGCAAATCGCGCGAATTCTTCTGGCCGAGTACTCGCTTCTCGGGCTGCTTGGAAGTCTGACCGGAATGCTCCTGGCAATCGCCGGCGGCTGGGCGCTGACGCATTACGTATTCGATGCGCCGTTTTCGCCGGCAATCGGTGCCGCTCTCGGAATTGCGGCGGCGATGCTCGCGCTGACAGTCACGATCGGGCTTCTCGCCGGGCGTGATGTATTCCGTGAAACGCCGATGACTGCTTTACGTGACGTATAGGATGGAGAACACGGAAACTGCTTCTCAGTGTCCTTCGTGGTCACTTCCTTTGCAGATTCGCCCTAGCCACCGGAATGCGCGGCCTGACGTTGGGTGACCCGACGGACTCTCGCGCTAACTATATTCGCTAGCATGAGGATTTCCGCGGCAATCCTGCTCGCGGTTCTGGTCGCCGCATGCAGGGACACAACTGCTCCGCCACCGCCGGCTTCTATTGCACCGTCTCTCAGCGCGTTGTCGGGAACGGCGGGGCTGCCGGTTCAGGCAGCGCCTTCATTTTCCGTGAAGGACGTGAACGGAACCATCCTCGGAGGCGTGCCTGTCACAATCGCTGTGACAAGTGGCGGCGGAACACTCCTCAATGCTCCGACGGCAACGGTTGCCGGGGTACCGACCCCGGTCGGCACGTGGACACTTGGAAAGGTCGTCGGCATGAACACTCTCACGGTGACGGTTGCCGATCTCCCGCCTCTGGTGATCACGATCAACGGTGTTGCCGGCCTGCCTGCTTCACTCGTTGCTGTCAGTGGCGACGGGCAGAGCGGTTTCGCGGGAGCTGAGCTTACCGCGCCGCTTTCATTTCAGGTGCACGATCAGTTCGGCAACGGCGTGCCATCGACCATCGTCTCTTTCGTGGTGACCGCCGGAGGCGGTACGATCTTTCCGGGCAGCGTCGTGACGGACGCCGCGGGGAATGCGGGCGCAGCTGTCTGGCGCCTCGGCAAGAGCGCCGTGCCACAGACGGCAATTGTCAGCGCGGGCGGTTTGTTCACGACTGTGACGTCGACTGTCACGACAGATTTCAATGTGGACGTCCGGTTTTTTGGACCGACGCCTTCGGATGAGGCAGCGGCGGCGTTTGTCGAAGCTGCTGCACGAATCAGGGCCACCATCATCGGCGACATCCCGGACGTGAATATCCCGGTGCTTCGCAATGGCGCGGGCATCGACATCAGCTTTTGTGGTGTCTCCAACGTGATCGTCAACGAGGTCGTGGACGACGTTCTCATTTACGCGAGCGTCGCTCCGATCGACGGCAGCGGGAAAGTCCTCGCGTCAGCGACGGTCTGCGTGATTCGCAACCAGTCGAGGATGGCGACCGTCGGAGTCATGAAGTTCGACGTCGACGACATAAATGATTTGATCTCTACAGGCCGGCTGCCGAGCGTCGTTCTTCACGAGATGCTACACGTCGTCGGATTCGGCACCATCTGGGCCGACAGCCGAAGGCCGGGTGGAGCTCTTCTTTCAGGCGCCGGAACGGACAATCCCCGCTATACGGGGCCGCGCGGGATTTCTGCGTGCGGCGCCGCGGGTGGTACTGGAGCGTGTGGCGGCGGAGTCGCGGTGGAAGGACTTCCGTTCACGGCCGGCACCGCCGACTCACACTGGCGGGAATCGATCTTCGAGAACGAGGTGATGACCGGCTTCGTCGAAGCAGCAGGAATCCCAATGCCGTTCAGCGCAATCACGATTCAGTCGCTCGCCGACGCCGGCTATTTGGTGAATCTCTTCGCCGGAGACCAGTATCTGGTTCCCTTCTCAGCCGGACTCAGCGCGCCGGGCAGCCAGTCGAGAAGCATCGGTCCGGAGAGTGCTCCTTGGGAAATAATCGGCCAGCCCGTGTTCGAGATCGGACCGGCCGGGCTTCAACGCTACACCGGAACGCGCTGAGCGCTATCTCGTCCGCAGGATAATCCAGGCAGCGCCGGTAAAGCTTGCCGCGGTCGCACCGTCCGCGTTGAGGAATCGCCACGTTCTCGCCGGCGAACCGGCGGGTCTTTGGGCGAGGAAGTAATTCCCCGAGCCCGAGCGCGCCTCGAGTCCCGTCAGCACGAAGCCGCTTCCGGCGACAGTCGTCACCTTGAGCGGATAGATCCCGGCGCTGATGCTGTTCATCATGCTTCGCATATCGTAAACGCGGTACGTATTGATCGCGGACAGCCCTGGTATCCCGAGGTTGTCGGCGTAGTTCGCGACCATCCATCCGGTAACAATGACGTCGAATGGTGCTCCGGCATTCTTGACGAGGTTGGCCACGCCGACGTCAGGACCTCCGGCGAGTCTTTTCGTGAATGCTTTCACGTCGCCGCCCGAATAATGGTCGGCGGCATATCGAAGCAATGCCCACGCTGCCCCGCGAACGGCGAGAGACGTGTCGGCAGCCGAGCTGGTCGGACCGAAGGGGCCGGGATCCCTCAGATAAACGCGGAGGCGCGCGAGATTCTGGAAGAAGAACGCGTTGAAATCATCGAGACTGCCGCCGTGAGTGCGGGAGAACGTGGCATCTTCGGCTTCACCAAGGCCACGTACCGCGCGCCCAACCGCGTCTTCGGCGAAATGCGCCAGCGCTTCATCGAGCCACGTATCCTCGAAGTCCTGTAGAATCGGGCTCCGGATGCG
Source organism: Gemmatimonadota bacterium (assembly GCA_030775065.1). Taxonomy (GTDB): domain Bacteria; phylum Gemmatimonadota; class Gemmatimonadetes; order Gemmatimonadales; family Gemmatimonadaceae; genus UBA4720. The sequence goes on from JALYJX010000198.1 coordinate 6,085, forward strand.
CTCCGACGCATTGATCATGTGTTCGAACTCGTGGGCGATCGTGCCTCTTGTATTCTGTCGCACGAGCGCCAGCGAGCGCTTGTTGTTGTTGATCGTGCCATCGGGATCAGGTGCGAGCATGTAGAAGAGCTCGGCTTCATTGCTCTGGGCGCACGAGCCCGCACCGGTCGAAGGAAACAGGTCGCCGGCAAAGAAAAACCCGCCGACGAAGCTGGTCGAGTTCGGCTCCGTCAGCTTGTTGACCTCGGATGTATACAGGATTATCACGCGACCGTTGGCGTCATCATCGAGCGGCGTTCCGAAGAACGCGACGTCCGTGGCGTAGATGACGTTTGAGAACTCGTCGCCGATCTGCTGGTAGTCGGTTGCCGTGAACCCGTTCGCCGGCGCGGTGATATCGGTGTAGATGATCGCCTTGTCGTTTACGTACATGACTTCGGCGGTGATCGTGGTGAAATTCGTGCATGCGCTCGTCCTGCCGGGCACCTTGAAATTGAGTCTCTCGCCTACCGCCGGAATTGCGCTGGAGACCGAGGCGCGCCCCTGTGCCGCAGCCCGAAGGCGCTCGCGGTATGCGCGCTGAGCGTCGGGAATCCTCAGCTCGCGCCGCTCCATCAATCGCAGCCGGGTCTCGAATGCAATCTGGGCGGCACCAAGATCGGCTGTTGCGTTCCGCGGAATGACATTGTCGGCGGAGAAAATCGTGTTGCTCGGAGCAATCGTCGACGAAGGGACGTTCTCGCCCTCGTCGGATTTGAGCACATACGAGCCGAGTATGTCGGGTGTCGCGCTGATGTTGCCGGGAATGACCAGGTAATCGGCGGGCGCGCCGGTTGCTGCCGGCATCTTGATGCACCCCTGCGTCTCGCTCGCGGTCAGCACACGCACGCCGCCAACGGGTAGATCGACTATGGTGATGCCGGTGTTGCACGCGCTGACTGCAGCGATGACGATCACCGTCGCGGAACCCGAGATGCCATCGGCCGTGCCCTGAATCGTCGCAGTTCCCGCCGACACGCCCGTGATGAGGC